>JAIXVG010000173.1 GCA_027483145.1 Planctomyces sp. | reverse complement strand
CGAATTCGTTCGCTGCGGTCACCGGTTCCAATCAGCGTGCGGCGCTGGGCCGAGCGCTCCTGATTCAGCTTGGCTTGCCGCGCTTCGAGTAGCCTCGTTCGCAACACACGCAGGGCTTTGGCTTTGTTCTTGTGCTGACTCTTTTCGTCCTGAATTCGAACCGCGATCCCGGTCGGAACGTGGGTGATGCGCACCGCACTTTCTGTTTTATTCACCTTTTGGCCCCCAGGACCACCGGCTCGCATCGTATCGATCTGCAGGTCTTCGTCCCGAATTTCTACGTCAACATCGGTCGCTTCAGGCATCACTGCGACCGTCGCGGCACTGGTGTGAACCCGGCCCTGAGTCTCCGTCTCCGGGACTCGCTGCACTCGATGCCCACCACTTTCAAACTGCAATTGATGAAAAGCCGATTCGCCGGTCACCGAAAACACAACTTCGCGAATCCCGCCTAATTCAGAGGGACTCACTTCGAGTACTTCCTGCTTCCAGCCACGGCGCTCCACAAACCGCGAATACATTTCGAACAAATCACGGGCAAACAAAGCAGCTTCGTCGCCACCTGTTCCAGCCCGAATTTCCATAATCAAGCTGCCACGGGTTAGCGAGTCCCCCGCAGTAACCATATCCTCCAGCTCGGTCCGCATCCCCTCATAGCGCTGCTTCAGCTCGCCGATCTCTGCTCGAGCATACTCTTTTGTCTCTTCGTCATCGGCCGAGGCCAACATCTCTTCTGCTGCCGCCAAATCTGCTTCCAGAGTATTAAACTCTTTGACCGTACGAGCGATTTTCCCCAAGCCACCATGCTCGCGCTGCAGTTCAAGCATTCGCTGGGTGTCGGCCAATACGTCAGGGTCCTGTAGCATTCGCTCCAGCTCTTCGTAGCGGGTCAGCTTGGCTTGCAGGGTAGGAAACATGGCCATTGGAACAAACGATCTGTTAAGAGCCGGTCAGCAAATCGGGCGAAGCCGTATGATAGCAGCCCCAAGCCTGTAAAACGTTTGGCGCTTCAACCAGGTGTCGACCAGCAACCTGATGATCATGTCAAACTGCAAACCACTACCGTGTTTAGGCTACTACCCCATCACAGCATAGCAAACAACCCTCCGCACGTGGCCACGTCGGCCCGAACAGAGGGTCATTATTCGCACCGGTCGCAGTAGTTGAACTGATTCAACTACCGGCAGACAAATCTGGTTATTGCACTGGCTGCAGGTTGTGCGATGGTGACCCGCAAAGTCCAGCCACCATCTAGCCCTTCGCTTCTGCCCCTTCGTTGCGCTTGTCCCACTTGTACTTCTTCTGGAACTTCTCAACCCGGCCGGCGGTATCGATGAACTTCTGCTTGCCGGTGAAGAAGGGGTGCGAGGCACTGCTGATATCAACAGTGACCATCGGGAACTTCTTTCCGTCGTGCTCGATCGACTTATCGGTCCGGATCGTCGAACTGATCACAAACTTCTCGCCAGTAGACGAATCAACAAACACAACGTCGCGATATTCGGGATGAATGCCAGCTTGCATAACTCTCAACAGCTTTCCGCGGCTCGTTCAATCCCGGAGACATCGCTCTGTGGCGAGTCGCAGCCCAACCAGACTGATCTGATTATCGCCTTAGCGGGAAAACAAGCGTGTAAAAAAAACAAAAACTCGGTAACCGTCCCTGCCAACTTCTAAACCAGTGGCCGCCAGGTGACCTGGACACTGCCAGGAGTCACCCGCAATTCAGCAAGCCATGAACGCAAGTTCACCTCAGTTGACAAGTCCGAATAGGACCTGAAAGTGTAACCAGCCTCCACGTTAGCTGCAATCGACCTCCTCTTCTGGCGATTTTCCACCGTGCGCGTAGTTCTCCAGTCCGTCTTCACCACCAGGCGGACGGGTCAGGCGATGCCATTTCTACCCATTTAGTTACATCTCACTGCTGAATCAGGTTTTCTGAAAGGCTGAACTGTAACCGCGGAAGTTTCTATTCGCCGTTCGCGAACTCGTCTTGACCCAGTTTGCCTAATTTCTTAAGAGCACCCCTAGCGGGACGTTTAGCGCCAGAGCCGCACTGGTCTGAAGATCCGATTTTGGAACACGGTTACCTGGCACCTCGGGCGGCATGCAGGTCGTCGACCTCCTGATTTGAGAACGCCGACGATGGCCGGTTTTGGGACCCATATCAGTGTAAGCACCATCCTCGGGGTGGGGTACGGCTGGTGGGGATCCGAATGGCTCCACCTCCCCACCGCCAGTTGCGTTGTCGCCGGTGGGTTAACCAGCATCGGCGGCATGATGCCTGACCTGGACAGTGATAGTGGTATCCCCGCTCGCGAAACCATCGGCTTCGCCGCTGCAGTCCTTCCCATGCTCGTCATGAACCGCATGGCCATGTCGGGGATGAACCTCGAGCATATGGTCGCGGCCGGCGTTCCTATGTACTTGGTCCTTCGGTTCGGGCTGGGGGAAATCCTGCGGCGATTTACCGTCCATCGCGGAATGTTTCACAGTATTCCAGCCATCCTGATTACAGGGATGCTCGTATTCCTCGTTTGCGAGCCAGGTGCTGAAGCCTCACGAAGTTTCAAGGCGGCTGGCGCTATGCTCGGTTATGGCTCTCATCTGGTCCTCGATGAAATCTGGAGCGTCAGCTTCGCTGCTGGCGTGCCACGTCTTAAAAAGTCGTTTGGAACAGCCCTGAAGCTGGTTGGCAACGACTTCGGCCCAACCGCTGCAACCTATGGAATTCTGCTGATGCTGGGGCTAACGGTCCTCAAAGATGTCACCACCCCTCACCAGCAAATCAAAACAAACTATATCGTCTCACCCTCAATCGGGAGGCCGGATGAAGCCCCCGTCCAGCGGCTCAGGCGTCCCGGTCGAACAGCCGAGAAACCTCTGACTTCTGGCCAGGGTGGTTGGAACCCCGATAATCTACAACCCATTTTGAGATAGTCACACGCAGTTCGTCATCAGTGACCGAATGGAATCGCCATCATGATGCTATACGACGTAATAATGCTGCTGATCGTTATCGCAAGCGCCGTGCAAGGTGCCTGGCGCGGCTTGGCTTGGCAGGTCGCCCCGGTTGCATCGCTCGTCCTCGGATACATGATCGCGGTCCCGCTGTCGGTCAGCCTGGCCCCTTACTTCGGGGACCCTCCCAGTAACCACTTGTTCGCCTTGTTGACCGTATACGTGATGGTGGCGCTGGCAGTCTATCTGATGGTTCGATCGGTCAAAGAATCGCTCGAAAAACTCAAGCTCTCCGAATTCGACCGCCATCTTGGCTTCATTTTGGGGGGCGTGAAGGGTGTAGTCATCACGCTGATCATCACGATCACGCTGGTTACCGTCTCTGCCGAAGCTCGCGAGCGCATTCTGCGATCCGAATCAAGCACAATCGCCCGCACAATCATGCGTCAGGTCGACCCCATTCTGCCTGAAGGCCTGCAAAAGGTAATCACGCCTTACCTGCAGAATCTTGATGAATTGCCGGCCGACCAGCTGGCAACGAATCGTAAATCGGCCACAACGCGCAAGCCACGTTCTTCCCCTGCTCGTCCCGATCGGGCCGATACGACTCGTAACAGCAAGAATCGACCACGCTCAGGGTATCGCGCCAGCGATGGGGCCGACTTGTGGGAACAAGACGCCCCCGCTGCAGATGAAGAATCAGAAAGCTCAATCGGCGGAACCGTGCGCGGAGCCGTCGAAGGAATCTGGTCTCGCTTCCAGGGAAATCAGCCCAACAAGACTCCCAATAATCGTCCTGCCACAGAGCCCGATGCATGGGACCCCGAAGAACCCGCCTGGGACGAGCCTCCGCTGGGCGACCCACGTTCTCAGCCCTCCGCCCGGTCATCCCGATCCAGCGGCCGCCGCGTACCGGCCGACCCGCTCTACGAAGATGAAGACTCCACTCCCGCCCCACGTCGCCGCCCCCCTTCCCGTGACCTGCCAGCCGATGAGCTAGAGGGCAACGCCCAGTTCGAGGAAGAAGACCCTTACCTGCTCAAAGAGGCGGAAAGACGAACCAAAACTTTCATCAAGAAGAACGTCGTCGAACCCGCCTGGGACGAATTCGAACGCGAACTCACCGGCCGCGAACGCCCCAGAAGATAAAAAAGGTGTCAGGAGCCTTTTCTGCATAAGATCGAAAAATGGGCCAGATACGCCAATTGCTTCGCTGCCAAACCACAACAAGAACGGACCATGCGCGCAGGGCTGGGAAAGGCTCATTGATCGTACTTATTGCGGCAATCATTCTACTTGCAGCGATTTTCTTCGGACTCCTCTTACCGGGCATTCGTCAAGCCAGAGAGGCCGCTTTCCGTACTACGTGTAAAAGCCATCTCAAGCTGATTGGCTCGGCCATACACAACTATCACGACTTCTTTGGCTGTTTTCCCCCAGCCTTCTCGGTCGATGCGAAAGGAAACAAGTTACACAGTTGGCGGACGTTGATTCTGCCATTCCTGAACCAAAGAACATTGTACGATTCGATTGATCTCTCTGTGCCCTGGGATCATCCTTCGAACACCAAAGCCAGAGATCATGTGGTTGAAGTCTATTCTTGCCCGTCGCTGGGTAAACCGAATAACACAACTCCATACGCGGCTATCATTTCTCAAACATCCTGCTTTCCGGATTCTGAGTCTCGCTGTGTCAAGGATATCAAGGACGGAACGAGTAACACTCTTCTGATTGTCGAGCAACCAATCGGTGAGGGGGTACCCTGGATGCAACCAGACGATGTTTCTGACAAGCGATTTCTAAGTGCCACTGCGGATCAGCGCTACATCCATAGCGGGGGTTGCTTTGGCCTGCTGGCCGATGGCTCAGTGCGATTTTTATCGGAAGATCTTGATCAAGGAACTCGTGCTGCCCTAACGACAATCGCCGGCGGAGAGACCATCAGCGAGTTTTAGTCAAGTAACGATGAGCGCCCCGAACCCAATGTCACAATGGTTTATCACAAAGCGCCTTCGAGACCCGGTTCGTGGCGGATGTCACTCCGTGAACCACGATTCCGAGGATTCCACCGGCAAGTTATCAAACCACTTCGAGTCCGTCGAAGTGATCAACTTTGTGCCTAATAAGGATGAAACTTCTTGTGATGGCTCCAGACACTTAAACACCCTACCCTCCAAACGCCGAATACCGTTTGACACCGAAGTGATAAGCCGCCCGGTTGGCGATCAGCAGCACCCCAATCCAGACCACCTCAATCAATAGCTCGGTGGCCAATTGGCCATGATCGTAGCGCTGCAGCATGATGGCCGCAGGAAAGTAGGCCAGGTACTTAAACGGCAGCCACTGCACAACCACGCCCAGCCATCCCGGTAGCCAATCAAGGGGCAGCATATGCCCCGATAAAAAGTAGTTCAGCATCATGTAAACAAACACGAGCGAACTCACTTCCAGAAACCAGAAGGCCAACAGGCCTAGCAATGCCTCCAGCAAGAACCCGACTAGGAACGACATGCCACACGCCAGGACGAAACCCACCAGAGTGTAAGTATCGGGCCAGCCTCGGAAGTAACTCCGACACAAGTAAAAAACCAGGGCAAACGGCAGTGTCGCCATCACGTAGTAGACCAGCTTGTGGGCCACTCGATACCAGAACAAATAGCCCAGCATATCAATCGGCTGAGTCAGATACTTCCGAATCGTTCCATCTCGAATATCGCGGGCAATCCCGGTTGTCAGGCCCGGCATACTGCTGAACGCTCGCCCCACCATCACCAGCAAGTAATAAGCGACCATATCGCCATAGGTGTAGGTGTTTATTGTATTGCGGCCAGCTCGAATCGCTCCCTCAAAAATCGCACCCCAGAGAAAAATCTGTGTCACAATCGGCAGGAAGCGAACGAGGGTCGCAAAGATAAAATCCCCACGATAAGCCAGACGCTCTTCCAGGCTGGTTCGCAGAATGAACCACCAAACACGAATTGAGTCGATCGCAGCAATCACAGCAAGTTTCTTTCACTCATCTTGGCAGGCGAGCAGTCGCCGCACCCGCTCCATCAATCAAGTCAATTGAATGATTCAAGAGCTCTGACGACATCTTCAGGTATCGCCATCGCTTCCAGCTTTCCACCAGATTCAACGCGGCAGAAAACGGTCGTCATTTCCCCTTCGGCCAATACGGTCTCATTCAATCGGAACTCGTATGTCAGCGTCAGCGAGCGATGACTTCGCGTCTTAACGCTCACCTCAATCGTAATCACATCCTCATACCTGGCCGGAGCACGAAAGCGGCACGTCGCAGAAATGCGAGGCCAGCCAAACGGAGTCCCATCCGGCAACGTCCCAGCAATCTGCAGTTTCAGTGAACGAAAAAACTGATGCTCGGCCGACTCCATCATTCGGTAATAGTTGGCAAAGTGAACAATCCCTGCCATGTCGGTTTCAAAGAATTCAACCCGATGGGTGGTGGTGAACGCGACAGACATGCTTCCAGCAAACCCTTAGCTATCTGACTTCGATCGAGAATCTCGCCCGCAACTCATCATCGGCCATTTCTGCCGAACCTCGAGGAACCTTAGCCAACCAATCTCGCCCAAGTCCCCGGCACAAATGGTTGATCTTAACGATCGTAACGACTTTGGGTGACCAACGGCAGCAGTTTCGACCGATAGGAAGTGTAGGGGAGGGGATTCGTCACCTCTCCATGCCGTCACGCGCTTTCATCGTCGGTCTTCATCCCAAGGGGGCTCGCGGCTTGGCGTCAACGGCAGCACCCAAGCGTCAGGCGTGGCTGACGACGCCTGACATCCAACACCTTCCCACCCTCCTAACACTTGGCAGACCCTACGTCTTCCGGTGAGGCCCATGCTCCTGTCTACGCGCGCTACTTACCGCTTGGCCTGGAATCAGGCTGTCAGACACGTTTGCCAGCCGCGAACGGTGATGCTGATTGCCGGCCTGTTTCTATTCGCTGTCAGTGGTTGCTCGCGTAACTTTTGGCGAACACAAGCCGACTTCGATACCTACAACGAACTTCTCAAGAAGACTGCCGATCCACGCTGGGATTTGCCACGCCTGACAACCGAAGCTGATCCCCGTAGTCGTCTCTACGATCCCTACCAGCCCGACAGGCCGCCACTCCCGCCAGACGATCCAGCCGCTGGAATCTATATGGAGCGGGTGATTGGCTATTCCGGTTACCAAAGCTGGCACAAATTTGGTGAATCGATGTCGGTCGAGAATCCTCAGTGGCTCGATCGCTTCGACGTCTTGCCCGAAGAAATCCCCGGCCAGTACTCGCGAGAAGGTCCCAAGATCGACATCCGGTCCCCCTATAGTCGCGATGTCAGCGCGATTATGGGCCCCGATTCGCTTTGGACGGTGGCCCGCGTCCGTCCATCAGCTCAGGCCCATCACGCACTGGCAGATTCGCCGCACGATGAGGCACCGTCTGCTGGCATCGTCCTCGCCAGCGCCGCCGAGACTTCTCAAAGCCCAGCGCGGATCACTCCCGCAGGCAATCAGGCCGCCCCGCTCGATCCTGACGCGGTCCCAGATGAGCTAACCGATCCCGCCCTCCCTCCGTCCCCCGATCCATTGTTTCCGAAGCAAGCTGGTCCGGGTCAGCCAGTCCCCACTCCAAATCCCGTAACGGGCCGGCTAGTACCCACCATCAAGAACTTGACCCTCCCGCAAGCCATCGAACTGGCGAACATCAATAGTCGCGAGTATCAAACCCAGATCGAGAACGTCTATCTGTCTGCGCTGCAGCTCACATTCGATCAATTCCAGTTCAACGTGCGCTACTTGGGAACGGGCTTACGTAAGCCAGGTGGCTCGGTGAATTATCTTAATCGCCCCAGTGTCAACGACTCGGTAGCCCTCAATGGTAACTTCGGCGTCAGCCAGCTCCTTCCGACCGGTGGCCAGTGGATCGCCGAGTTAACCAACAACACATTATGGATCTTTTCCTCACCCAACCAAACCAATAGCGCTTCAATCCTATCTTACTCGATCGTTCAGCCGCTGTTATTGGGTGCAGGCCGCAAGGTTGTCCTCGAAACGCTAACTCGCAGCGAGCGCGAGGTCTTGTACGACATTCGCACCCTTGCCCGGTTCCGCAAGATTTTCTTCGGCGATACCGTCGTGAATGGCCCCGGCGGAGGCTACCTGGGTCTGTTGCGCCAATTTCAGCAAGTCTCGAACCAGCGCGACAATATTCAATCAATCATCGTACAACTCGAGCGATCCCGTGCTCTGGCGTCACCTCCACCCAAGCTTACAACAGAGCCACTTGAAAACTGGCCGGCAGGACTCACCATTCCACCCGAACTGGTCCGTCAGTTTGAATACGATCCACAAAATAAAGAACTGATTTGGCGCGGGCCGATCTCCCCCGAAGAGATCATCATCCTGGAAGGTCTTAGCAAATCGCCCGAGTGGGCACAGGCTGTCCGCAATCTCATTGCCACGCTGCAGCAAGAAATCATCAATCTCGAAGTGGCCCAACTGGTCCCCCGACTTGCTACTTCTCAAAACAATCTGCGAAGTCTCGAACGAAGCTACTACGACAATATCGATCAGTTCAAAGCAACACTGGGCTTACCGACCGACTTCCAGTTAACCATTGATAAGTCGCTCCTCAAACAGTTCGAGCTGATCGATCCTCGCTTGACGAACATCGAACAAACCGTCGTCCGGTTCGTGAACGATTTGGCAATCCTCGATCCCGACTTCCCTGCAGCCGATCTCCAGGCCCAGGCCTTACCAGCCTTTTTGGAGTTGGTCGAGCAAGTTCGCCAGGAGGGGTTTGCCATCCTCGAAGAGGACTTTGCGCGCGTGGCTGCCAACCAGCCGCAACGTCTCGCACGGCTTCCCGACGAAATCTCGCGACAATTAGTCCTCAAGAACATGGAACGGGATCGCCGGACGTTCGCTGGCCTGAAAGACGACTTTGCAGCGATTGAACAAGCTACGATCGACTTGATTCAAATGGGTGACGCGGCTGAAACTCGCGAAAAGTGGAACCAGTTTGTTAATCGACTCAAAGTAACCCACGAAGACTTGCTACAGGTCACCCAGGGACTGAAAGTCGTTCAGGTTGGTCAGCGAGTCGAACTGATAACACTGACCGAATTCGAGTTGGGCTTCGATGAAGTCGTTCAGTATGCCGTTGAAAATCGCCTCGACCTGATGAACGCCCGCGCCCGGGTTATGGACGCGCGGCGTGCCATGGAAGTCGCTGCCAATCGTTTGCAGGGTGTCCTCAACATCGTTGCCTCGGGGCAAGCGGGGACAGCTCCAGGCAACAAACCGTTAGCCTTTAGGGCCGACCGCAGCACCTATCAGGTCGGAGTCCAAGTCACTGCTCCTCTCGACCAGATCGCCGAGCGTAACGTCTATCGCGAAACGCAAATCGATTACCAGCGGGCCAAGCGCGCCTATATGCAATTAGAAGATCAGGTTAAGTTCGACGTCCGGGCGGCTTGGCGACAACTCAACGTGCTCCGCCAAAACTTTGAAACCGCACGCCAGAACCTCCGCTCATCAGCCATTCAGCTCGACCTGGCCATTGAAAGTGCGAATGCACCGGTCGCTGCCGCGCAGGCCGGTAATGCAGGTCGTACTACGGGTGGCGGTGCGAATCAGGGGCTTAATCTGCTTAACGCACTTCAATCGGTCCTCAACGCCCAAAACGATTTGATTAACTTTTGGGTCGAATACGAGCGGAACCGAATTAACATCCATCGCGACATGGATACAATGCAGGTGTCTGAAGATGGCCTGTGGGATGATCCTGTGTACAGGTCCATGGCCGCAGAGACTCCTTCGTTTTTGCCATCTCCAGACTTCCCGCCATCGGCTCATCTACCCCCGTCTGAGCCGCAAGCTACAGTTCTTAACTCCGCAATCTCTATCGCTGACCAGTCCTTCCTCACCGAAGACCTGCCCGACCCAGATCGATCCGCAGCCAACTTCATTTCCGGTTATCAACCGCCCAGGCTAAGTGATGACAACTCCCCTGACGACAACTTCGCTATCGATTGGACAGGAGAGCCGGCCACCAGCCGGCCGAACTCCCAAATCGCAGAGCCGTCGGCAACTATCCCTGTTGAGCCGGCTGTGGATCGGCCTGCTGACAACCGCGGCGTTGGCCGCGGGGGTCTGGTACGCCTATCCGGAGCTCGTCGGTAGCCCCAGCTCTAAAGCCAATCTCCCGGAAAGTTGGATGATTGGCGAAGTCAAACAAGGAAGCTTCCTGGTTTCCATCAACGAAAAGGGAACCATCGACAGCCTGCGAAACGCCATTCTGTCGAGTAAGGTCGAAGGAACGACCACCATCATCTCGATCGTGCGCGAGGGGACGCAGGTCAAAGAGGGAGACCTGCTGGTTGAACTCGACTCATCCGCTCTGGTCGAAAAAGAGACTCAGCAGCGAATTGCTGTCACCCAGGCTCAAGCTGCACTCGCCCAGGCTCAAGAAGACTACGCCATCCAGAAGACCCAAAACGACAGCGATATCGCTGCCGCCGAGCTGAAACTTCGCCTGGCCGAACTCGACCTGAAAAAGTTTCAGGAAGGGGAGTACCTGCAACAGCAAAACGAACTTACCGGGCTGGTTACCCTCGCTCGTGAAAATGTCACTCGCGCAAAAGACAGCGAAGCGTTCGTGAAGCGGCTGGCTCGCAAAGGGTATCGCAGCCAGAACGACGTCGAAGCCGAACGAATCGCCGTCACTAAGGCCGAGATTGATTTTAAGGTCGCTTCAGAAAAACTGCGTGTCCTCGAAGAGTTCAACTACACGCGCAACCTGGAAGAACTGAAAGCAAACGCCGAAGAGTATCGCCGGGAACTCGAGCGAACTCGCCGCAAAGCCTCATCAGCCCTTCTGCAGAAGAAAGCACTTCTCGACTCGAAAGAGCTCACAGACGAAGTTGAGACCAACAAGCATAAGCGGCTGAAGATGCAGATCGAAAACTGCAAAATCTTCGCCCCGCAAGATGGGCAGGTCGTTTATGCCAACACGCGCGACGGTCGACCAGACCAAAGTGTCCTGATCGAAGAAGGAGCCAGCGTCCGCGAACGTCAGGCGATCATCAACCTTCCCGACTTCGACGCCATGAAAGTCAACGCGAGAATTCACGAGTCGCGCATCAGCCTGATTAAACCCGGCCAGGAGGTCCGCATTCGGGTTGATGCCTATGCTAGCGAAGTCTTCGAAGGGACAGTCGACGGTGTTTCGTCGGTCCCTCTTTCAAATTCGTTCGGCCGGACCGACGTCAAAGAATACGAAGCCGTCATTCGCTTTCGCGGAACGGGGGAACAGGTCAACAAGCTTCGCCCAGGTTTAACGGCAGGGATCGAAGTCATCGTTGATCGCCGTGACGACGTCCTCCAGGCGCCGGTCCAGTCGATTGTCACCATCGGCAAAGAGCACCACGCGTTCGTAATCGAAGGTTCGCGCGGCGTTCGTAAGCCAATCACCATCGGCCAAACGAACGATCGCGTTGTCGAAGTCATCAGTGGACTCAAGGCTGGTGACCAGGTCGTCATGAACCCACGCTCCCAATTCGCGAAGGAGGTGGGGGAGTTGGAAGCCCTATGGGCGAAGCAGCAAGCTCAATTGCCCGATCGAGGGCCCGAGTCAACAGGTATTCCACCCGTAGCTCCGCAAGCAGGCCCAGCCAAGCCTGCAGCCCCACCGATGGGAGAGGGAGATCCACGCCCAAAGCAGGGGATGGACGGCGCCCCACCACGTGGCCCGCGACTCTCCTTCAAAGAGCAGGACAAAGACGGCGACGGCAAACTCTCTCCGGCAGAGGTGAGTGGTCCCCTGGCCGACAACTTCGCGCAGGTCGACGCCGACCATGACGGGTTCATCAGCGAACCCGAAATGCAGGCCATGATCCTGCGTTTCCGGCGCGGCGGTGGCCCACCCCAGTAAGGATCGATCTGCAAGCCCCTATATGCCGATTCATGAGCCGCATTTCCGTATTGCGCGGGTCACTGCACCACCCAGTCCTCAAAACAGCTCTCAGTGCGAGCCATCAATTGCTTGCCGAGCCGACCACGCGAGTGGTCTGGTGCATTTCTTCTGAGAGACGATTATCTGTATAGGTTCTGAATAGAGCGATCACACCCCCTCTACACCATCGGACGTGGCGTCGGGTCAGTCGAATTCTCGTCTCTCCGCCCTCTCACTCGGCTCATCAGCCCCCAGATCTGCTGGAACGCCCCACTCAGGCCACTACCTAACCAGCGGGCAAAGCTCCGGAGCAGTTCGCCAAACGATGAGCGGTCAAACAGCAGAAAATCAATCACCAAGGCCGAGAACGCCAGCACTAAAAGCACCATCCACAACGGGTAGCCAATCAGCCATTCCAGCCCCGTCACCAGCCCTGCAATGGCGGCCAGTGCCAACACAATAAACCCAGCATCCTGCAAAGGGCGTTGTTTTCCGTTGGCTGACATACCATCCTTCCTGCTTGAAAACGATCCGAGAACCCGATCGTGCCTGTTCAGAAGCCCGGCATCGGCCGTATGACGTTACCGCGTCAGAGGGTTCTCGGATAAGCTGGCCGACACTTCTATTCCTGTTTTCCACTCCTTTATACTCCTGTCGGTGCATAAAGAGCGAGTTGTGATCGGCTAATTGAGTCGGCTGTGGTCGAAATCGACAATCGATTGTCGCCCGGACCATCGTCTAAGCTATGTCGACGTCACATGATGACTAACGAAACCAGACAGGGGATGGACTTCTAAAATGCCGAAGTCGCTTCGCGGAAAGTGTCTTGTCGCAGCCAAGCATTTGCGCGACCCGAACTTCTACAAAACCACCGTTCTCATCGTCGAGCATAACTCCGGCGGCGCAATGGGGTTGGTCACCAATCGTCCTTCGGGAATCCTGGTCAGGCAAGCCCTTACCGGCGTCGTCAACCTCCCTGAGATCGCTGACATGGTCTACGTTGGTGGCCCGGTCGAACCAGCTGCTCTCTTCTTGCTGCATGGGGTCTCAGGCCTGTCGACCGATGAACCCGCAGTCGCCCCCGGCCTTTATTTGGGCAACGGCAACGAAACGTTCGAGCAAATCCTGCTCAAATCGTTCACTTCAGAGCCTCGGCTCCCGATTCGCGTCTTCTCGGGTTGCGCGGGCTGGGGACCAAATCAAATCGAAGGAGAGCTAGGTCGCGGCGACTGGCACGTCATCAGTGCTGCTGGCGACCTTGTCTTTGGCGAAGACCCTTACAGCATTTACGATCTGTCGCTCGATCGGGTCCGCCAGGCGAACACTTTTCTCCCGCCAACCCGCCAGAACCCGGAACTCAATTGAACCCAAAGATTGGTTCAATCTGACCCGTTGCGGCACTTCTCGGGCAGTCAGTCAGTGTTGCTGAACGAATAGCCACCCGGTTTCCCCCCGGAACAGGCAAACTTCCGACAGTATCAGCACTTCTGAAGAATCCGAATCCAGTTGATCCGCCCAGAATTGGGGTCCATAAAACCAGAAAGGGGCGGTTGGCAACGCCAACCGCCCCTGCTCGGATTTATTTCAGCCGTTCTCACTGCCTCGCAGTGCGAGACAAATTCACCCTTTTAACTCACCAAGTGTTTAACTCACCAAGTGAAGAGTTGACTCACCAACTCAAGATTCGCGGGGAAGGTACTGCCTCAACATGTGAGGCAGCCCGTTCACCCGGCAGAACTACTTGCCGCCGGTCGGAGCGGGAGCAGCAACCTTCTTCTTGGTTGCCTTCTTGGTGGTCTTCTTCGAGGTCTTCTTAGCGGCCTTCTTGGTGGCCTTCTTGGTGACCTTCTTTGCGACCTTCTTCGTTGCCTTCTTTGCTGCCTTCTTCTTGGCCACAGTCAATACTCCTCATCCAGAGCGTGTGTGACCGTCTTTGCCGCTGGCGCACCGGGCTAAGCAGGCGTGCAAAAGACACTCACACTTTCGATTCCATCCCGACTTACCAACCCTGGTAAATCGCGCGGCAGACACTTCGCGATGGATTCGACTTGTGTTGTTTGCGTCACTGCGGCAGCAGTTCTTAGCTCACTTGACAAGTCTCGTCACATCATGCCCGACGCAGACCTGCGGCCATACTAATTATTTCATGAAATACTTCAAGCCAATTATTCGCGTGTTGACCCCCTATGGCCCCTTTCTGCATCCTCTTAAGGCCACTCACATCGCATTACGATGCCTCTTCAAGGGGGCTTGATCGCACCGAGCATCAGCATGGTATGACGCTCTTGCCTTGCACTAGCGCTATCAGTATCGAGTCGCTATCTCTTCACCATATGCCCGCGCTTCGTCACTATCGATATAAAAACGATAAAAAACGCCTATACGTGTTGCAATGTTTCTAGCAGCGTTACTCAAGCGTCAATCATCGCGCTTCCGATGAATGACCAGCAATCACTTTTCACCATAGCATGATCGACGTTAGTCACATCACGCCAGCGATGCAGTCGCGAGAACCATTCGTGACTTTCAGCGTCATCAAAAAAATTTGAAAAATTTTTTGCACGCGACCAATTTTTTGCGTTCAAAAACGCTTTCAGTGCCTTCTCGACCCTTCAATCGCACATCACTCGCATACTTCAAAAGCACATCACTCGATCATTCATCGCAGTCGCTGATCCACGCTTCGTCGGTATTCAATTAGCTCAAAGAGGCGACTGATCATCGATTGGCAGCTTCTTCGCATCAGCTTTCATCAGAAGTACTACGTCTTCACTCGAGCCAGCACCTCTTGCATGTACTCGAGGCTCGTTCGCGCGATAAATTCGGCACCTGGCCCATACTCGAAAACCTCAACAGAGACCCAACCGGCGTAACCACTCGCCAGCAAGGCCGCAAAGATCGGCTCGTACTTCGTTTCTCCCATCCCGGGACCCAGCAGATTGCTGTCATTCACATGAAAATGCCCCGTTCTCTCTGCAAATTTTGCAATCAGCTCCGGAATCGGTGTCGTTTCGCCCAGCATCGCCTTCACATCCTGGTGCAAAACAACAAACTCGCTCCCCACGCGGTCCGCCAGCTCAACTCCCTCCGCACAAGTGTTCAGAAAATTCGTCTCTTTCGTCGTCAGCGGCTCCAGGCACAACCGCACTTGCCGCCCTTCCAGGACCGGCACAATCTGCCGTAACACACTTGCCGCGTTCTCCATCGCCTCCTCGCGCGTCAGTCCCGGTTCAATGTCTCGCTGCTTGGGGGAACCAAGCACCATCAGCGTTCCACCCAGGTCTGCACAGCAGTTCGCCAGCTCGCTTAGGTAGCCAGCGGTCGCTCGCCGCACGCTCGGGTCGGCTGTCGTTAAGTGGAACCCGGTCGTTTTGGCGAGCAGCCAGTGCAAGCCAAAAATTTCCAGACCCTGCTCCGCCGCAACCTGTCGATATCTCACCCGCTCCGCCGAGCTGAACTGGGTCACCAGTGGTGCCACTGTAAACGGCGCTAGCTCGATCCCCGTGTAACCAATCTCGGCAATCTTCTGGCACTGCGCTTCCCAGCTCCAGTTCTCAAACAGCTCTTGGCAGATCCCAAACCTCATCACACATCTCCAGTTGATAAACACGACGCCTCACAGGGCATAGCCTAACAGCCAGCGTCCACCTGTCGCGAGCGGCCAAGCTCCCATAGAGGCCTGCCAGATTTCTCAAGGGGCCAAGCTCTTACCCTCTTCTCCTTTTAGGTCGGGTGGCACTGCGTTGGGTGACACTGGCGGCAGCTTTGTCCCGCCAGTGTCTTCAAACTGCCGATTTCAATCTCCCCACTTCGAACCCCCGACTTCAATTTCACCTCACCAAAAACGCCCGTTCCCACCCTCTCCATTAATCACCACTCTCTTCCCTCGATCATCCGGCGACTCACTTAGCTGGCCGCCAACTCTTCCTATTATTCCGATCAATCCGATCGCCAAAACTCATCTGGTTCCAACTGTTGCGTAAAGCCTGCCAGACGGCGAACCCCTTCCATGGAAAACATTTCCGCCGCGCTTTCCGGTTCGACGCGTCGATCCTAATGCCAGAAAGCGATGGAGCGCTGCCGCCCGGAAGTCCATCGAGCGCGGAAACTCTCTCCCAACGCGGCCGATCAGTTTGAGGAATTTCTTCAAACCTGCATGGGCCTCCGAAAAGAGACTGGCTCATCGTCTGACCCCCGTAAGTTTTTGTTTCCCAGGAATCATAACCGGCAAAGATTGCCACTATCAGGAACCAGATCACCAACTCATACGTGTAAAGATTTTCCGTTTTGGAAAATTGCGGACTCTAGCTCAAGGCGGCTGACTTTAACGGCCGATACCTAGAGACGAGCGATTGCGCAGGAAGCGCGCGACCGTCCACCGACGATACACACACCATGAGTTTGCACCACGGACTGATAAAACACAGGGATCGACAGATGAGACATCAAACACTTCTCATGGCTGCTGCAGGGTTGCTGGCCCTCGCAGTCAACAGCCAAGCCGACGCAGGGTACTGCGGCGCCGCCAGCTACAAGTGCTGCCCCACCGCAGCGTGTGCACCCTGCGGCGACTACGTTGCCGCAAAGTGCTGCCCAACAACGTGCTACCAGACCGTGCGCGAAACGGTCTACGATTACCAGGAATACAACGTCTGCCGTACGGTTTACGATCAGTGCACCGAAACAACTCCTGTTTCCTGCACTCGTAATGTGTACGAGACCTGCTACCGCGATGAATGCTATACCGTCTGCAAGCCAGTCTTTCAGACGTGTTATAAAGAAGTGACCTGCCAAATTCGCAAGCCAGTCTTCCAGACCTGCTACCGCCAAGTCTGCTGCAAGGTTCGTAAGCCCGTTTATCAGACCTGCTACCGCGATGTCTGCTACACGGTCTGCAAGCCAGTCTTCAACACCTGCTACCGTGACGTGACTTGCACCATCTGCAAGCCCATCTACGAAACCCACTATCGTCAGGTCAACTGCACCACTTACCGGACCGAAACCGAAACCAAGTATCGCGACGTCTGCTACACCGTCTGCAAGCCAGTTACCGAATACAAGCAAGTCCAGGAAACCTGTGGCGAGTGGGTCACCACTTCAAAGCAAGTTCCCGGCCAAATGGTCGAAAAGTGCGTTTGCGATCCAGGAACCTGGGAATGGGACTGCAGCGGCTGCCGCATGTGCTACAAGCCAGGTTGCTGCCGTAAGGTCTGCGAGCAACTCCCACCAACCACCGTCTGCTGCCGGACTTGGGTCCCCAAGTGCGTCACTAAAACGGTGGCCTGCACCCGCATGGAACGCGAAGTTCGTCACTGCCAGCAGCCTTACACCGTCTGCCGACGGGTTCCAGTCTGCGAAACCAAGAACGTTCCTTACACCTGTGTTCGGTTCGAAAAGCAGTGCATCACCAAGCAGGTTCCATACGTCACCTGCAGCATGACTCGCGAAACATGCACCAAGCGAGTTCCTTACACCACCTGCACCTGGACGGAAGAATGCCACACCAAGCAAGTTCCTTACACCACTTGCAGCTGGACGACTGAATGCATCACCAAGCGGGTTCCTTACACGACCTGCTCGATGACCCAAGAAACCCGCACTCGCAAGGTCCCATACACCACCTGCCGTCAGGTTTGCGAAACCAAGATGGTGACCAAGACCCGCTGTGTGCCACGTCAGATCGTCGAAAAGAAGACCCGCTGTGTCCCACGCACAGTTTGCCGCCGCGTCCCAGTTCAATCGGCTTGTGCTGAAGTCGCCCCAACCTGTGCCGCTCCCGTGGCCGTTGGTGCTGCCCCCGCCGCCGGTTGCGGCTGCACCCGCTAGTCAAACAGTCGAGCTAGTCAAACAATTCAGGTAGTCAAACCGACTAACCACGAACAATCAAAGCCCTGCAGAGCCACTTAGCTCTGCAGGGCTTTCTGCTTTTCTTCTCTCTTCTCCAGCCGGGCTTCTCTTGGCCTTCTCTCCCTCCCGGCTTTATCCTGTGTGCCACTGGCTCCGCCAGTGTCTTCTTTCGCAGGATCTGCCGTGAGGACCATAACCCCACCTTAACCGCACGCCACAACCCACCATAAAGCCTGCGACAACAACCCTGACCGTTCTACCAAACGCCAATGCTAAGTTCTCTTGTTCGATTCCATCAATTCCCGGTCCTCACAGCAGCCCCTACTTCGCTGTTTTCTAGCACACTTTGCCCGAAGAGTGGGGCCTTGTCCTCCATGTTCGCCACCGACGAGCGTCATCAGACCGATAGGTACGAGGGCTACAAATGTTGAAAATTTAGCGGACGTACAGTGGATTCATCATCGAGACACCTATCGGTGATGATCAGGGTTTGAGGAAGCTCTGAAAGAACGGGTCGATGTTGTAAAGCGCCCCGTAAATGCCGGAGTAACTGGCGAGTGCGAGCCATGCCAGCCGAGGGGCGATAAGCAGCGCTGCGATGCGGTCCCTGCCCAGGCAACTCGCAATGCTCACGAGCGTCAGAAGGCCGTAGAGGACCGTATCAATCGCCGCCAGAATGGGACTCTGGAGCCAGAAGTACAACGTGGCGAAAATGGCGAACAGCACCCATCCCACCGCCTCTGCCACCAAGAATCGTGTTCGACGCTCACTGGCCCGGGAGTTGGCGACTCGGTGGAGCGCCACCAACGAAGTGATGTTCAGGAACAGCCACATCGGAGGGAACAGCCAATCCGGTGGGGCCACGCTCGGCAGTCGGAAGCTGTTGTAAAACGCCTTGTCACCACTGAACCCGGCTGGCAGGCCGCTCAAGAGGTTTACCACGACGAAAATCAGGACTGCATGCCGCCACCGGAACGATTGGGTCGCCATTTTGCTATTCTCCGACAGGACTGGTTGACTCGATCTTGTTTTGTATCGCACGTGTGATATTCTATTCTTGACCGAAAAGAGTCAAGGACTACGAGCAAAAAATGCCCCGACCACAAGGAAGTGCGAATACGGATTTCGCACAAAAGAGACAGGAATTACTCGATCGGCTTCGCAAAACATTGCTGGGGAAAAATCCTCCGTCCAGCTTCCGAGCTTTGGCATCGGCGGCGAAGGTCACCATCCCGACTCTTCGCCATTACTTTGGGGATCGGGACGACGTGCTGGCGGCGGTGTTTGCGGACTGTCATCTCGGCGGGCGCAAGGAACTGGAACTGGCCGCTACTCCGTCAGGCCCGTTCGCCAAGTCGATCCACGACTTCGTGCAGCACGTCATCGGTGGGTTCCAATATGGCGGGCTGCGTGAGCTACACACCGTTGGGCTGTTGGAAGGGTTCGGCAGCGGCCCGGTCGCCCGGTCCTATCTGGCCGAAGTCCTGGAGCCGACGCTGAACGCCTGCAAACAGCGGCTCGAAGTCCACATCGCCCGTGGGGAAATGAAGGATACCGACGCCCGCCACGCAGCGATCACCTTGATTAGCCCACTCGTCATCGTTTTCCTGCATCAGAATGCGTTGGGCGGCTCGAAGGAATACCCAATGGACATCGCAGCTTTCGCAAGAAACCACATCGACGCTTTCGTAACGGCCTACCGAAAAACATGAAGTCGCCTGCAAGAAGGAGAAGTTTTCACAACGCCTCGCTCGACGGAATCAGCTTCACCCGTGTCGATACGGCGTGCAGGGCAATCATGTGCAGCCAAGTCGGGTCTGCTATGCGGACCATAACCCAGCCTCAACCGCCCGCTAAAACCCACCATGAAGCCTGCAACAACAACCTTGACGCTCTACCAAACGCCAAAATCAAGTTTTCTTGTTCGATTCCATCACGTCTTGGTCCGCACGTCGGACCCTACTTGGCTACCTTGGTCCTAGTCCGGCAAGTGGAAAATTCCTGTATCAAAGCTCAACAGTAAATGGCCTGTGTCTTTGTTGAAGCAACCAATCCGAACGCTGTAACCATTTCCCGCTTCAACGAGCAACCTGTTGCCGTAAACTTCGCCAGTGAGAAATTGTGGTATGTTTGGATCTCCGCTAAATCCTCCATACATCGGGGCAAATCTGTTTGTCCATCGCGGCTGGCCGGTTACGGCGTCGAGACAAACAACGAACACTTCTTGTCCCAGTTCTGAAAGCAGCACATACTCGGATTGCTTATCACCGCACGTTGCCATTGTCACGTAACTGTTGTACCGCTCTTTAATGATTGCTGGTGGTGAACTCATGAATTGGACAATAGTGGAAGAGAGGCGACAGTTGCTACCAAGGCTGCTATCGCGACGATACGGGACAAACTTTGGAAGGTCATCGCAGCCTGAAATGCACAAAACGATTCCTGTTTCTTCCGCGTCTTGTGGATTCTGGCTGGAATCAGCCAAGTAGGGTCCGCTGTGCGGACCATAACCCAACCTTACCCGCACGTTACAACCCACCATGAAGTCTACAACAACAACCCTGACCTCCAACCAAACGAAGAAGTCAAGTTTTCTTGTTTGATTCCATCACGTCTCGGTCTTCACAGCGGACCCTGCTTCGCTATGTCACCCTGCCACCTGAGCCACCCGGCCTATAGTTTTTCAATGTGTCGGTTAAGCTCGTGGATTATGTCAATGGGTGCGAACAACGTTCCGTAACAGATCGCATCATCTGCAAAGCCATACGAATGAAGGACACCAATTCGCCACTGACTCAGTTTGGCGGCTATCGTGATATCACGGGTAACTGATGAGCAATCAGGATACATGTTTTCCCAAGCTGTTTCACAAATTGAATTGATTAGTTCTTCGCTGGGTTTGGCTAAAGAGTTGTTCCAATCGATACATGCGACGCACTCGAACTGACAAATGCCTCGGTTCGCTTCATACACGGCTTCCCCAATAAGATCAGAGGGAATTCTAAAAACGAAGACTTCCATAACTTCATGATTTGACTTGTAAGTCGCGGCTGCGACGATGGGAAACCGTTCCGCAGTTTTTGACGTTTCGATCCGCATGTTTCGTTCTAATAGCTTTACATCAAGCGGTTTTAACGAAATAGCTCTCGAGAAAACTCCCACAAGGAACAATTGGGCGGGAAAGCTGACTCCTGTTATCGCGTATCAGCACAGGTCGGCTGTCAATTGGCTCGTAAAGGCAATCGCGGTTTTGTTCCAATCCCGTCGACTACTCGTCTCAATACATCCAAGATGTTCGACGTCAGTTGAACTCAACCCTCGACGGCCAGAAGCGTCAAACTTCGTACGAATTTCCAAGCCATAGAAAAACTCGACGTTTCCTTGATCAATGCTCATAGTGTGGACTCCCTTGTCCTCTTGATCCATTGAAATGCGGTCCTCGATTTTGGGGGTCGTTTGGACCAAAATAGTCCAAGTAGGGCACGCACCCGCCTGACTTCCTGGGGTAGCCAAGTAGCGGACCATAACCAAAACCTCAACCGCACGCTACAACCCACCATGAAGTCTGCGACAACAACCCTGACGTTCTGCCAAACGAAGAAGTCAAGTTTTCTTGTTTGATTCCATCAAATCTCGGTCCGCACAGCTGACCCTACTTCGCTAGAGTTAGAGTCCGGTAACCCGATAGCTCGAACCGGCTGGCGCAACAATAAAGACGGTTCCAATCTTGCCTTGTTCAATGCGGTCGCTACCGAACCACAGATGTCGTTTTGTTAGATCACGAATAACTGCTTCTTTAGTCTGCATCAGTAAGCTTGGATCAATTCGAGGTCCAACCTGCAGGGCTAATTGGGGTGTCGAGTTGCGACTCAGAAAACAACCATCAAGCTGGCAAGAACTGCCGAGATGCATGCTCCGATGGACGATGTACGTCGGAGGCCGCCCATCAACTGACCAACAGAATGTGTGAGGAGCGACAAAGCAACTGTATCCGTCTGACCGGTTTACAAAGCCACCGATGTCTCCAATCCAATACACAGACACACTCGCGTCTCTGACAACCGCAACAATCATCGATGCGCTATCAGATTCGATCACATCGCATGTTGAAGCCTTGCCGTGTACCGGATCAAAAAATCGATCTGCGGCAGCAGTAATTGTCGTCGTGTCAAGTTGGCTAACGACTTTATCAAGAGTTGTGCATGCCAAAAGTACTTCATCGCTAAGAACCTTCGACTTCTCAATAGATGCTTCACCCCAACCGCAAAAAAACTCGGCATAAACAACGATCGTCTTCAGGCCATCGTGAAGAACGTTGAGATGGCCCGGTCCGGAGGGGATCTCCGCAGAAAAAACGACGACTTCTTCCGGCATGAACGACTTCTCTTGTCGAAACCAAGTAGCCATTTAGGGTCCGCTGTGCGGACCATAGCCCAACCTTACCCGCCCGCTACAACCCACCATAAAGTTTGCAGCAACAACCCTACCGTTCTACCAAACGCCAAAGCTAAGTTCTTTTGTTCGATTCCATCACGTCTCGGTCCGCACAGCGGACCCTACATGGCTACTTGGCTGACGACCCAATCAATGAGATAGCAAAAGGGATTTCTGACAAGTCGCGGGTCCGCGATTGATAGTAGACATGCGCGGTGGTCAACCTCAACACTTTGAATTCGAACTCACCGCTTGATCCATAGACGGCAGATTCGATAGTCCTGCCACGCCCAGCCTTAAGCATTTCGCGATAAGACCATCCTGTTGATGTTGGCATGAACTTCTCAACAGGCGGTAGGCTATTGTTCGCCATCTCTAACTCCTGGCAAGAATCTCCACTTCGACTGGCCCGTACCGCATCCGATGTCTTCTGTGCCCACAAAAGCATGCACGCTCTGATTGTCTCTTTTGGCTTATCGTCGTCCACCGATTCTCGAATACCGGACAACAAATACCAGCCATACCCTATTGTGGAAACGTGCGTCGTTAGAGGCTGCGCTGAATACGGAAACTCAGTAAGCGGAAGCCACATTGGGATATGAAATAATTTCTGCACATCTCCATCAAAGTTGGGCTTGCAGCTTGGGTCAAGGGGAAGTTTACCACCGGCGAAGAAGTCGTCGCTTGCTGAAGGTTTATCTGCTGACATCTAAGCGTTTCAAATTCGATTGCCAAAGATCTTGGCCAAGTAGCCAAGTAGGGTTCGCTGTGCGGACCATAACCCAACCTTACCCGCCCGCTACAACCCACCATAAAGTTTGCAGCAACAACCCTAGCGTTCTACCAAACGCCAAAGCTAAGTTCTTTTGTTCGATTCCATCACGTCTCGACCCGCACAGCGGACCCTACTTCGCTTGCACATGCTTTTGGGCCAATCGATTTAGACGTGGTCCCTGAACGACCGCAGCTTTCGCAATTCCCTGAGGTCCGACTCGCGACCGATGATTTCCTTGTAGGCAATCAAATCGTCCAATGGTAGTGACCAGATCCTTCCCGATCGCCAAGGGCAAGATTCTCGGCGTCCGGCGTCCGAGTCGAGTCGCTGCCATCCATCTGGCCCAGCCACGAAGCAGTCCTCAAGTTGGCATAGCTCGATCTCGATGGAACTGACTTGAGCCTTCGCCATAACCAGGCGGAATTCCTCGTCTTCGTACTGCGCTGGGCCTTCCAAACGATACGGATGAAGTATCTGGGAAATTGTTGCCCAATCTTCCGCCCGATAGTCTAAGTCGATGTCATGAAGTGGCCAAATCGATCCATGGAGATTCCCTGCTAGACCACCTGTCGCTCTGTACCAAATGCCGGCACTATCGAGTGCCGAGATGACCGTATCTATGGCCTCGATGTGTTCCTCTGAAAATGACACGTTAAGCCGATTAGCTTTCACCATGCGGACCATCCCCGAATGTCAACCGCAACACAACACCGACTTAGGCATCCGCAACACGAACAAGACTTTCCATCGCCGAAAGTCGAATGCCATGCTCTTTGTTGTTTACTTCAATCACCAGGCCCGCACGGCTGACCCTCATCCCTAATCCATCATCTCCCCACGTCCGCCATCTGCTTCCAGATCGTCCCCGAAAACAAATCAACCATCTTCGCCAGCCCCGCTTCCACCAGCTCTGGCCCCGAGACGAACTTCCCTGGCCTTGTCCACGTCCCCAGCAGCTCTTCGCTACACCCAAACAGCTTTGCAATCAACTGGTCGTGGTCCGCTTCCATCAGCTTGAAGTGCCGCGTCCACTCAGCCGCTTCTTCGAGCCGCACTTGCTCTTCGCTTTGCCATCTGATCGGATGAAACAGCAGCGACGAATGGGGCGTCACATATCGATCATGGCAGGCCGCAAACGGCATAATCGCTGCTGAACTGCATTCCCCCGACACCACCGCGGTTGCCTTCAGACCTCGTAACCGAATCAGCGTGGCCAGGCACAGCCCTACATAGGCACTCCCGCCGCACGAGTCAAAGTAAATCACCCCGCGCGATTCTCGCGGCAGTTCGACCAACTGCTCAGACAACTCTTTTTGATTGTCAGTCAGGTCGCCCCCCACAAAGATTTCCCACATCGGCAGCGGGGATTCACCCGGCGGCCCCAGCTTCCGCGGCCCAGGATAAGGCCCCATCAGCGAGACAGGTTTCGTATTAGCTTTTTTTTCGCGAGGTGGCATAGGAAAGCGGTCTAAAAAGGTAAGAGTCAATCAGAGTCCCGTATTCTGAATAAGTTCCCATCACCCGTCGAGCCCCCCCCACCATAATCCAGCCTCCACAATACTCCGGCCCCCTTCCCGCCATTTCTCCGTCATCCATGATCCTGAATCTCTAGCCTTCCGTCTTTCCCCAACTGCTCGATCCGGCGATACAACCGTGGCCGGTTCACCCCCAATAGCTCAGCCGCCCTGGTCAAGTTTCCCTTCGCTTGTCCAATCGCCAGTTGAATCAAGTCTCGTTCCAGTCTCTCCAGGGCCTGGTCAAGTGGCTCAATCGTTCCCCCTACTCCTGAACCAGCGTTTCCGGCATGCCCAACTGCCATCGCGTCTTGCCCCGCCCGAAATCGAAATGGCAAATCGCTCACTCCAATCATCGCCCCTCTGGCAGCTGCATGAGCCTCCGTCACAACGACTCGCAACTCCTCGATATTCCCCGGCCACTGGTACCGCACAAACTGCGTTAGCACCTCGCTGCTAATCCCCGATCGCTGCGTTGTGGCCGTCCGATTCAACTCTTCGATGAAGAACTGCGCCAACAGCGAGATATCCTCTCGGCGATCTCTAAGCGGCTCCAGCTCCATCACCAGCGGTTTCAGCCACCACGCCAGCTCCTCAGTCAACAGATTTGCCTCGACAAGTGCGGCCGGTGGTTGATCCATACTGCAGATCAATGCCGGGCTGGAGGGGGTTCCGCTGTCCAAAAAGCCCGACACTTCCATCTGCAATTCGCGCGGCAGCTGTTCAACATGTGCAAGATAAATCGTCCCCGCTGCCAATGCAGCCAGGGTTGGCTCCGACTGAGGCTGCCGCAAACGTTTCAGCGCCAGCTTCACATCAATCGGCGTACTGCAGGTAATATCAAGCGGCACAAACGTCTGCTTCCCCTTCGGCCCCAAGTGATGAATCACCCTCGCCAAGTGTTCTTTGCCTGTCCCCGCTTCACCCACAATCCCCAGCGCGCCCACCCCCTGACGAGTCAGTTTCACCTGGCGATGAATGACTTGAATCGAAGCCGACTTACCAATCAGCGAAGCCTCTTGATATCGCCGACGCAACTCTTGACGAATCGCCGCCAGCTCTGCATGCACCTGTTGTGCCGCAGATGGCTTCGCCGCCGCCGGAATCGAAGGAAGCTGCTGAATCGTCGCCAGCACTCCATCAACTCCGTTCTTCTCATTCAGTAGCGGCACAAACACCATCAGTCGCCCGGTCGTCCCGCCACTTTTGGTGGGAACATACACCGGCACCTCCAGCCCGTTACCTTCCCATACCTCTGGCGGCGGCGCAATCGCAGCCAGCAGCCCTGCCAGCGAACTCGTCTCATCAACACTGGTATAGTGAGCAGCCTGCCCAATCACATCGCTCGCCGCATATCCCGTTAGCTCTTCGCAACCCGCATTAAAAAACCGCAGCTTCCGGTGCGAATCAAATAAACAGACCGGTAGCAAGCTCCGCGACAGCCACGGCTCAATCTTCCCAACGCTCGCTCGTCCCTTGGTCAAAAAATCGCTCCATAGAATCCACCACCGAAACTCGCCAACCCTCCCTCTCCACCAACCATCTCTCTCCATCAGCCGGAACGCGCTAGCGTCCGGTTCTCTTCTCTCTTCGCTCTTGAACTCCTCAAACAAACCCACCCGCAAACCCAACCCAGACCCTCGACTGGCACCCTCCTCATCTCCTTTGCTATGGTACGATACCAAAGCGTCAGCCAATCCGCCCCCAACCACTGATTGATTCCCCCCTCAACCGGAAAGCCCTTCGCCATCTCTACCTCGCTGACCATCATCGAAGACGTCGCCTGCACCGGTTGCGGCTGCCTTTGCGATGATCTTCGTTTCACCATCGATAACGGTCGCATCACCAAGGCCGAGCGGGCCTGCGAACTGGTGCACGACTTCTTTCTTTCGATTGGCGATGTCACTCGTCCTTCTGCCACCATCGCCGGCCAGCCCGCTGCTTGGACCGACGCCATCTCCAGGTCGGCCGACATCCTCCGCGCCGCCAAGTCTCCCGTTATCTTCGGCCTCTCACGCAGTTGCACCGAAGGTCAACGGGCCGCAGCCGCCCTCGCCGACTTTCTCGGCGCCACCATCGACACCACCGCCTCGGCCTGCCACGGCCCTTCCATTCTCGCCCTCCAGCAAGTCGGCGAATCAACCTGTACGTTGGGCGAGGTCAAAAATCGATCAGACCTCGTCATCTTCTGGGGCTCGAACCCGGTCAAAACCCATCCGCGACATTTTGAACGCTACTCCGTCGAGCCGCGTGGCTACTTCACTCCCACCGGCCGCGCAGGTCGCAAACTGGTCGTTATCGATGTTGAACCCAACGAAACCACCGCAAAGGCCGATTGGCCCCTCATCATCAAGCCCGGCTACGACTTTCAGGCCATCTCTGCCCTGCGGATGCTCCTGCGCGATATCGAACCACCTCCCGGCGAATACGGCCTCCCGCTCGATACCCTCAAGCAATTAGCCAACACCATGAAGGCCGCTCACTCAGGCGTCATCTTCTTTGGCTATGGCCTCACTCGCCAACACCAACCTCATCGGCTGGTCGAAATCCTGCTGCGGCTGGTCACCGAGCTCAATGACCACACCCGCTTCTACGCCCGTCGCATGCGCATTCCGGGCGATGTGGCCGGTGCCGATAGCGTCCTCTGTTGGCAAACGGGCTATCCCTTCAGCGTCAACCTGGCCGCGGGCTATCCACGCTATAACCCCGGCGAATTCTCTGCAGGAGAAATGTGGGCTAATGGCGAAGCCGATGCTGCTGTTCTTTTAGGAAGCGAAGGAGTCGCCTCCCTCTCGCCCGATGCCATCGCCGGGCTAAGCCGTATCCCCATTATCTCTATCGACTACCCTCTTCCCCAAACCGGCCTCGAACGTTCGGGCCTTTCGCCAGCCGTCTCGTTCACCACCGACATTTACGGCATCCACCGCTCCGGCACCGCCTACCGCATGGACGAAGTCCCCATCCCCCTGAAGGCCGTCCTCCCCTCCCACTACCCCAGCGACGCCGAAGTCTTGGACGCTATCCTTAACCAGCTTCGTGGTTAGTGACCTCTTCTTTGTTGCCTCTTTCTCTCGGGTGCCACTGGCTCTGCCAGTGCGCATTTCTCTTTTCTGATCAACCGACGGTCGGTGTCGGGTGGCACTGCCGGCTTGCCCAGCAGTGGCTCCAACTGGCCGATCGAGTCTTCTCACGCCCGCCCCCCGACAAACAAACCGGGGCTGGCCAATCTGCGTTTAAGGAAACTGTCACAAAACAGTCCCCTCTACCCTATCTGGAGGGGTTGCGCGAGAATTGTTTATCAGCCGCCAGGGGAGCCGAGATGATGGATGAATGATGATCGATTATGGAGAAGAGGTTGAAGACGCTGGGGTGGTTATGAGCGTTGGGGCGAACAGCTAACCCGCATAATTCATGATGCGAAGCTCTTATCAGCCGCCACGCGCTAGCGTGCGGTTTCTTGGGTCCTTTTCTCAAAACAGTCGGTTTTTTGATCATTGGACGCAACTCAAATGACCACAACCAGTTGCTCCAATTTTCAAATCCTGCGTGATTAATGCAGGCCAAGAGCTTCGCTCAGCTCGACCCCAGGCAGCCTTTAGATGGAATGTGAAGAGGAGGAAGAGGAGGGGGAATAGAAGAAGGGAAGACACTGGCGGAGCCAGTGGCACCCAGAAAAGACGGGAGAAAATGGAAGGCGAAGACACTCGCAACAGAAGGCCGCCAGTGTCACCCGGCCGCAACCCCGATCGCGTAATGAGACTCTGGCCAATTTACCCCCAAGCAGACGGTCATCGAGATTCAGCGCAAAACATCGGAAGAAAGGGAAACGTCGTCGCGCATGATAGCGGAACGGCGCGAGCCGTCCGGTAAAACGGCTACTAATGGCCTACGCAAAACAACCGATGACGATGAACCGGTGTGCTCGCGCCCTTCCGCTACTAATCCGAGGTCGCGTGGAGACAGGCTGGCCATCCGAGCCATGAATAATCCACGGCTAGCGATATCCACCCGGCCGAGGCCCAAACCATTGCCTCGAAAATAAGCACGTGTTCTGGCAACATCTATGGGCCAACCAAATCCAAGCCACCCTGCCGACAGACACTAATCCTGGACCAACCAGCATGCCGGAATCATCGGAGGAGATTTCTACAGCAGCACATACCGAGGCCGTCCGGCGAATTCGTGAGGCGGAAGCAAACAGGGCTACCGCGCTCGACTTGAGCGGTCTGCCGTTGGCCAAGTTACCTGACGAACTTGGAACGTCGACGCATTGCCTGGAAAACCTTGCCACGCTCAATCTGTCTCGGTGCAATAGTCTAGCCAATATCGACGGGCTGCAGGGTCTGGGGAACCTCACCACGCTCGATCTGTCTGGGTGCGAGGGTCTCACGAACATCGACGTGCTGGAAGATCTCGGGAACCTCACCACGCTCGATCTGTCCGGGTGCGAGGATCTCGCGAACGTCGACTTGCTAAAAGGTCTCGGGAACCTCACCACGCTTGATCTGTCTTGGCGCAAAGGTCTCACCAACATCCACATGCTACAGAATCTCGGGAAGCTGACCGCGCTCAATCTGTCTGGGTGCCACGGCCTTACCAACCTCGATGCGCTGCAGGGTCTCCGAAAACTAACCTCGCTCAATTTGTCTGGGTGCTATCTCCTTACCAAGCTCGATGCGCTGCAGGGACTCCGAAAGCTAACCGCGCTTAATCTGTCTGGATGCAACGGTCTTACCAACCTCGACGGGCTGCAAAATCTTGGGAAACTGAAATCGCTCGATCTGTCTTGGAGCAATAGTGTTACCAACATCAATGGGCTGCAGGGTCTTCGGAACCTCGCTAGGCTCGATCTGTCTCAGTGCAATGGTCTTACCAACATCGACGGGCTGAAGAATCTCGGGAACCTCACCACGCTCGATCTGTCTTGGTGCGAAGGTCTGACCAACATCGATGGGCTGCAGGGTCTCCGGAAGCTGACCACGCTCGATCTGTATCGGTGCGAAGGTCTGACCAACATCGACCGGCTGCAGGGTCTCCGTGAGCTGACCACGCTCAATCTGTCCGAGTGCAATGGTCTCACCAATATCGACGTGCTGCAGGTTCTCCGGAACCTCACAACGCTCGATGTGTCTTGGTGCAAAGGTCTCGCCAACATCGACGGGGTGCATGGTCTCCGGAACCTCACAACGCTTGATGTGTCTTGGTGCAAAGGTCTTACCAACATCAACGGGCTGGAAGGTCTGGCGAACCTCACCACGCTCGATCTGTCTGGGTGCAATGGTCTCACCAATATCGACGTGCTGCAGAATCTCGGGAAGCTCACCACGCTCAATCTGTCTGGGTGCGATGGTCTTACCAGTATCGACGCGCTGCAGAATCTCGGGAGGCTGACAGCGCTCATTCTGTCTGGGTGCAATGGTCTTACCAATATCGACGGGCTGAAGAAGCTTGGGAATCTGACCACGCTCAATCTGTTTAGGTGCTATGGTCTCATCAACATCAACGGGCTGGAAGGTCTCGGGAACCTGACCACGCTCAATATGTCTCGGTGTCATGGTCTTACCAACATCGACGTGCTGCAGAATCTCGGCAAGCTGACTTCGCTCAATCTGTCTGAGTGCTATGGTCTCACTAACATCAACGGGGTGGGAGGTCTTGGGAACCTGACCACACTCGATCTGTCTTTGTGCATTGGTCTAAAGAACTTTTCGCCGGTCGTGCGGTTGCTCGACCAACTCAACACACTCAAGGTCTATGGTTCTCGTTTCTCTGACCTCCATCCTGCTGTCTGTGGTAAGAACCAAAATGAGAACGCCGTCGAAACGGTTCGTCAATACTATGGAGCACTTGGCCCCAGTGCCCAACCTGATGCAGAAATCAAGGCCTTTGTGTTGGGGAACGGCCGAGCGGGTAAAACCAAGCTTGTCGGAAGGTTACTCGGCAGGCCTTACGAAGAGATTTCGGATGTCACTACGCATGGTGTACAAATCGAGTCGTTCTCTGTCCCGCTGGAGTGGAACCTGCCGCACCCCGTCACACTTTGCTTATGGGACTTCGGTGGGCAAGACATTTACCACGGAACCCATGCGTTATTCTTGCGTGAACCGGCTGTTTACTTCGTAGTCTTTGCAGAAGCGACCGAAAACGAGGCTATTGTCGAAGATAGTGGCTTCTTCATGCATAACCGGCTGCTCCCCTACTGGTTCGACTATTTGAGGCAGGCAGCGGGTAGGGATGGAGTTGTTCACAGTCCTGTTCTTCTGGTTCAAGCTCAGTGTGATGTCTCCAGCGAGTTTCCCGAACCGGAATCACGGCCAAGTGCCAAGCAGTTCCCGCAGCTTTCGCGGCTTGTCCACACCAGTGCCAAGGACCCTCGCGGTCTGAGGCATCTTCTTCCCTCGATCGAAGATGCCATTAAGCGGTTACTCGCGGCTCACCCTCAGCCACCTTTGCCTGCGACTTGGGCTGCCGTTCGCGCAGCCATTCGCGAGATGCAGCTTGCCCGTACACCGCGTGCTTTGACGAAACCCGAGTTCCAGATGCTGTGCCTGGAAAAAGGAGTCGCCCCTCAAGCGATTGACATCTTGAGGGACGCTTTACACCTGATGGGAGTCATCTTTTATCGGGCGGGGATCTTTGGCGATCAGATCATCGTCGACCAAAGCTGGGTGCTTTCCGAAATCTACGTGGTTAATACTCGTAACGAATCATTTCAGCGGCAACTTAAACGTCAACAGGGCCGTTTCAGCCGCGAGGATTTGGCACGCTACTTTTGGGAGACACCGACAAGGAAACACTCGGTCGAAGACCAAGAGTTATTCCTCAGTTTTATGGTTCAATGCGGCATCTGCTTTATCGCGAACGAGTACCTGTATGAACAGCCGACTGAATACATTTCCCCTGATTTATTAGAGTCTTGGGAAGAACAGCCCCTCGGGAACATTTGGGACTTCCAGGCGAAGCAGGGTGAAGAGGTCACTGTTGCCTACCGCTTGCTGCACGATGGCATTGCCCGCGGGTTTCTATCCGCAATTGGCCGTTTGGCGATGGATATCCCAACCTACTGGAAGTATGGCTGTCACTTCTGGGAAGCGACGACCAATTGCGAAGTGCTGATTCGAAAAAGAGACAATACGCTGTCCATCCAGGCCTGGGGCGAGCAGCCAAAGAAATTGATTAAAGCCCTGCTTGAAGTGTTAGCCGAGGTCCCGGCTGGTGAGGCACCGACCATCAAATGGAAGAACGGAACCAAGCGGCGGCGTTTGAAGAAGTCGGTTGATTGTAGTGAGCCAAAACCAGTCACACTGGAAGCGACTTATCCACCCAAGAGTGTCTTTTTCTCGTATCGGCATCCCAATGAGTCAATCGCAGGTTCGGAACGGGGTCGGTTGCTGTTGCGCGAGCTTGAAAGCTTATTGGAACCGACCGGTTGGAAGATCTTGTTTGACGAACGGGACCTGGCTGAAGGAGATTCAATCTCAAACTTCATTGATCAGGTTCGCGCCTGCAGCTTTCTCGTTCCAGTCTTCTGTGACCGCTATCTCGATTCACTCTACACGCTGAGTGAGCTTTTCACGTTCCGAGACAAGTTCTCGCACGATGCCAAAGCGTTTGCCGACCGAACAATGGCGGTTGTTTTTCCGGAGAGCAGACTTCGCGATGATCTTGAACATGCGCGGTGCGTCGTGAAGTCACGCACTATGTTTAGCGAACACCTCGATCTGGCCGGGAAAGGGGCATTGGCGCCGCGCGTATACGATAAGGTCTACTATCTCAAAAGCTGGAGTGAGCGATTGAGCGAGATTCTCGAATCGCTCAATGATCGCCTAAGCACGCCAACCGCCCAGCAAGTTGCAGAGCGACTCAATCGCACGTACGAGCGGCTTTACCCGGGCAAGTAGTTGTAGTTAGGATTGGAAACTTGGCAAGCCAACCCACCTACGCCGCCCGGCGTACCTGCTTCGACTTCGCACTACCGTGGCAAATCTCTGCCAGGCCAGCCACCACTCGCTCTTGATCAGCAGCAGGTAGCTCGGGGTAAATCGGCAATGCCAAAATGTTCCCTGCCGTCGCTTCCGCCACTGGGAAGTCACCCAGCTTGTAGCCCAACTCGGCAAAGCACTTTTGCAAGTGCAGCGGCTTTGGGTAATAGACCGCACAGCCCAGCTTGCGGGCCTTCATCTCGGCCTGCACATGATCGCGCTGGCCGTCGCGAACCACCACACAGTACTGATTAAACACATGCCGCCGCTCGGGTGCGACCACTGGCTCAATCAAACTGTCGCTCAAGCCTTCAGCCGAGAACATTTCGCTATAGCGCCGTGCATTCTTTTGACGTGCAACAGTCCAACTGT
>JAIXVG010000354.1 GCA_027483145.1 Planctomyces sp. | reverse complement strand
GGCAAACGAGAATCACCCGCTGGCGGCGACTCCTGCCCAGGTTCGCGAAGACAGCCGACTTCGCCTGATTGCGGGAATTCTGGCGCGAATCGCCAAGGCTGCCATGAAGCCTTCTGGCTGATCGGGTAAAATATGGCTTGTATTTGTGCCGCAGTTTTACGGTTCACCGGAAGGCGTGGGTGTTGGCATGCGACATTCAAAATCGAAGAAAGAAAATAAGCCTCTGCGGATCGCCGGGTATGTCCGCGTATCGTCGCAACGGCAGGCAACTGAAGGCGATAGCCTCATCGCACAGCAACATGAGATCGAGCAGGAGGTGGAGTTCCGCAAGCGTCGCGAGAACTGGGAGCTTGAGGGGCTAGAGTTCTACGTCGATGCCGGCAAAAGCGCCAAGGACCAGAACCGCCCACAGTTGCAACGGCTCAAGCGTGACATCGCGGCGGGCAAGATTGATCTCGTGATCTGCTTCAAGCTCGACCGCATCACACGCAGTCTCAAGGACTTCGTGGACTTGTGGGCGCTGTTCGCGGAACACGACGTTGACGTTATCTCCCTGCGCGAGAAATTCGACACTTCGATGCCCACCGGCGAAGCGATGGTGCAACTCATCATGGTCTTCGCCCAGCTTGAACGGAAAATGACCGCCGAGCGGACGTTCTCGATCATGCGGGACCGGGCCGAAAGGGGCCTCTGGAACGGTGGACACATTCTTGGCTACCGCTCGAAGGCCGGTGAACCAGGTTCGCTGGAGATCGACGAAAATGCCGCCGCGATTGTTCGCAAGATTTTCGACGCATATGAAGAACTTGGCTCATCAGGGGCGGTGACTCGACTGCTCAATGGTCAAGGCATTCGCTACCCAACCTACAGCACCCGTTCCGGTAAGCAGCGGGGCGGGAACCTCTTCGCCAAGCAGAAAGTGACGGGTATCCTGGGGAACCCCGTGTACATCGGCCAGATGCGATGGGGCGACGCCGTGCATGATGGCAATCACCCGGCAATCATCGAAAAAGATCAATTCGACCGCGTGCAACACCAACTTGCCGAGGCTGCACGGCGTCGTACTGGCCTCAAAGTGAAGCCGAAGGGCCGCCACTACTTGCTTACGAGTATTCTCCGTTGCAGTTGCGGCGCTCACATGGTCGGCTTCTCGGCCTCGGGGCGCACACGCCAGCACTTCTATTACGTCTGCACCCGGCAGAACCACGAGGGTGGACAATACTCATGCAGTGCTCCCCGCATCCCAGCGGAAGCCATCGAGGAAGCGGTCATCGGCCGAATCCGCGAGATTAGCCGGAGCGTGGAAGCCCGCGAGCGCATCGTCGAGCGCGCTCTGGCGTGCCTCGGTTCGGAATCCGGCAAACTGCGGCAGGAAGAAGACGTTGTTCGTCGCCAGCATCAGAAAACGAAAGCCGACATTGGCCGACTCGTGGACGTGTTGAAGAACCTCGGTGTCAACGCGATAACCAGCGTACAGTCGGAATTGACCCGGTTGGAGACCGAGGAACGCTCCCTTCAACAGCAGCTCCGCAGTCTCGCACGTCAGCAGGCTCCTCTGGAGCGGATCACCGACGACGCCACGACTTTCATCCGCAACTGGAGCGATGTGGCTGAACTTCTCGATGCGGCCACCGACGAGGAACGGACGCAACTCCTCCGGCACTACGTGGAGGTTGTGGAACTCCATGCCGACGACCCGGAAGGACGAACCGGCACTTATGCCATGCGGCTTTTTCCGGAAGTCCGGCCCGATCAGGGATTCGAGTGGGCTGAGATCACGCCGGAGCAACCCGGCGGCGGAAGTGCTGGCCCCGAAACAACAAACGGCGATGCCGCCCCGAAGGACGGCACCGCCGATTCGTTAACCGATTCCCGTCTGGTTTGCATAAGTGACGGAAAAGCTCCTCGACTAGGATTCGAACCTAGAACCTAGCGGTTAACAGCCGCTCGCTCTACCGTTGAGCTATCGAGGAATGGCAGATCGCTCTGCTGGCACAAATTTATAGGATTTCACGCCGCTTGCAAGCGCACGGCCCTTCCTTTCGGGTGCCCCAGCGGGATTTGTTGGGCGAACTAACTCTTTCTGCACCAACGACTAACGATTTTTGGGCTGGAAGGAGCGGGTTAGCCCATTTATGGGACACACGCAACTCCCAAAAGTTCGACCGGTATTGCCTGCAAAAATGGCCGGTCAACAGCCACGACCAGAGCTCCTTGATGCATGGCCTGAGGGTTGCTTCCGCCGGCTCGGCCATCGGATGACCACCATCGGCACCCTAACCGCAATACGAACTCCAATAGGCTACTGAGCTGCAACTTCCGATCGAACCTTTTCGAGCACGACCGAGTTGCCGCTGGGGCTGTACTCGACCTTTGTCATGAAGGCCTTCATCAGCATGATTCCCCGGCCGCAAGGGCGTTCCAGGTTTTCATCATCGGTCGGGTCGGGAACATCTTCGACCTGAAAGCCAGGACCTTCGTCGGTCACTTCGACACGCATCTGAGATTCATCCACTTTCCAGTGGATATGAACCTGCTTGTCAGGATCGAGACCGTTGCCATGCTTGATGGCGTTAACGATGGCCTCTTCCAAGGCCAGTCGTGCGCCAAAGACGTCGCGGTCCGAGAAGCCATTTTCTTCGAGAGCGGAGATGATTTCCTCCTGAACGACAGCCCCCTCGGCGGTGTCGCTGGGAATGGAAATTCGACGTTCCTTCGCCCGAGACATCTTCAAACCACCAGTCTGCGGAAGTCGAGGTCGGTCAGAACAGACCCAAAAATCGCTCTCGGAATACCTTCAGTACAGGACACGTTTGCCGGCATTAAGCGACCCACAACGGCAACTCGCCTATTCATTAGGGCCAGCCGAGTAACGACGTTTAGAAGCTCTCTAAGGCTGAATCCTGCGACGGGCGGATATCAAACATCTTGTCGAGGCGAGTGATTTGGAAGACTTCCAAAATCTCGGGGCGAATGGCGCATAGCTTTAGCTTGCCTTTGGCAGCCTTCACCTTTTTATCCATTTGAATCAGCTTGCCCAGCGCGGCACTGGACAGGTATTCGACCGAACTGAAATCAAGGACAATCTTCTTGCGGCCGTCTTCATCGACCAGCCCGAACAACTGATTGCCGATGATTTGAATGTTGGTCTCATCAAGAATTTTCTTGTCGACAAATTTAGCAATCGTAATGTCGCCAACTTCTTCGATATCGAGTCGCCGTGGACCTGTAGACATAACTTCCCTTAACTAAACTCCGACTTCCTCGGCGGAACACTTCAATAATTTTGCATTTTGAACCAGCGTTGGCCAATTTCCAGCGAAGCCGACGCTTCTTGGACAGAGACCAATATCATATCTGGATTATACCATACTGCCGTTAGTCAAATTGGCGTAGAACCGATTGACAATTTACCTGCAAGATTTGGACTGTATTGGGAACTGTATTGGGATCAGACACGATCATTAGCTGTGGACGTAACCCTGTCAAGAGAGGCAGTTTCCGTCACGTCGCCCCCTTCGGAAACTTGATGCGGTACGTTTTGGCCAATCAACCTGATGCACCAGCGCTTGGCAGGGTCTCAACCCCTGCTATTCTAGCACGTCCTCAGTTACGCGGTCGGCCCAGGGTGAGCGACTGAGGGTAAACACTCGCTGCGATTCTGTTTCGGGCAACTGCGCAACCCGGCGCCAATCCCTTTTCATGAGCTTGTGAACCAATTGACGCCGCAATTACCGACCAATACAGAGCAATCCTGCTCGATCAGCGGTCAATCAAATGTGTCGGCCAGCGCGCGAATTGCCAGCGTTGACGTATTTCGCGGAATCGTCATCGGGCTGCTGGTATTCAACGGCTTTGGGCTGGGGCAGTTTTCGGGATCAGCCGAGGCACCGGGTTGGTTAGCAGCGGTTTTCGACCAATTTGAGCATGCCGCATGGCGCGGCTGCACTCTTTGGGACATGGTGCAGCCCGCGTTCATGTTTTTGGTCGGAGTTTCGGCCGCCATCGTTGCAGGCAGGTCGCCAACAAATGGCCATGTTCGCTGGTCGCGCGTCTGGCGTCGCACAGCCATCTTGGTTCTTTTGGGGATCGGAATATCGAGCTATGGTTCGGGCCAGTTGGATTTTAAGTTGACGAATGTTCTTGCCCAGATTGGCTTGGGGTACCCGGCGCTGGCCTGTTTAGCCCGATATGGCGTTCGCGCCAATTTGATCGCAGCGATTGGCTTGCTCGGCATCAGTTGGGGGATGATTCTATTCGTGCCACTCTCTGAAGAGTTCACCCGGTGGCTCGGGCAGTCATTACCGTCAGCGATGTCTGATTCCGAAGCCTGGCTGCAGCCTTGGCGATTGCAGGCGAATGCTTTCGCTCAGTTTGATTTCTGGTGGCGTCAAATGTTGCCCATCAGCCAAGCATCGCTGATCGATGCCGGGGGCTACGCGACACTTAACTTGCTTCCATCACTAGCCACGATGTTATCGGGTGCAATCGGCTGGAAGCTGGCCCAGAGTCTTCACTGCCACAAGCGACGAGCAATCTGGTTGGGAATGCCAGGTCTTGTGGCTATCGCACTTGGGCTGACTCTCGACCTTTTGGAAATCTGTCCAATCATCAAGCGGCTCTGGTCACCAGCATTTGGCCTTGTGAGCTGTGGCGCCTGTTGCCTGGCTTGGTCGTGTCTGATGCTATTGGCAGATCGTTCAAGCGGTCCCGGATGGACAAGGCCGTTTGTTGTACTAGGGAGCAATTCGATCGTGATGTATCTGCTCAGTGTTGTCGCTCATCGTGTGGCCGATTCAATCGCACGTCGGCTACCACTATCGACGTTCGACCCCGTACTGCTGGCGGTTGGGCAATCCGTAGTGGTAGGCCTTGTATTGTATGCGATTGCAGCAGCACTTTACCGCCGAAAGCTATTCGTCAGACTATAACCTCGATTACTCATCTTGTTTAGCCGAACTCGGGTGGCCCCAGTTGGCTTTTGCCTACCGGGGCGGCGCAACCGATAGAGTGCTTTCAAGCATTGCGATCACCCCGGTCGTGATTGATTTCCACTTCGAAGCGAACCGCAACAGCGCAAAAGAATTCAGCTCCAATCACTCGGCAATCGCAGCAGCTAAGCGTCTGCGATTCGACCAGCGCTTCATCAGTTCATCAGCAATCACCCCCAGCAGTATGACCGCCCCAATAATCGCGAACTCCAACTGGGTCGGAATCCCCAGAAGGTTGATTGCATTGTAAAGGACTCGCAACAGTGCCGCCCCGACGATCACGCCAGCAATCGAGCCTTCACCACCACGGAGGCTGCACCCTCCCAGTACGGCTGCGGCTATCGCATAAAGTTCGTAAAAGTTGCCGTGACCAGAAGGTTGAACCGAATTGACGTGTAAGGCAAAGAGAACGCCCCCCAACCCGGCTAGCGATGAGCAAATCACGTAGGCCATGATCGTCATGCGGTCGGTATTAATGCCACTGAGACGGGTTGCTTGTTCGTTGCGGCCCAATGCCAGCAGGTACCGGCCATAAATCGTTCCGTTAAGAAACAATGCTGCCAAACCCGCGACGACCAGCAGCACGAGGAACGGGTAAGGAATACTGAAGTCTTTCGTAATAGCAACGCCGCCAATCGCCAGGTTTCTAAGCCCCTCATAGCTTTTGCCAAACCCCTGGGTCGCATCAGCCGTGAACCAGCGGGAAAAGCCGCGATAGAGGAGTAGTCCACAAAGAGTGACAACGAATGGCTGAAGCTTCAGCTTGGTGATCAGCAATCCATGAACAAGGCCAATCACTGCCGAGACGCAAAGAACGGCCAGCAAGGCTGCCGGAACACTCCAGTGAGCTGTGACTAACAGCCAGGGGAGCAGGCAGCCGACCAATCCCACGACCGAGCCTATTGAAAGATCAATCCCCCCGGTGATGATCACAAAGGCGACGCCAATACTCAGAATGCCGTACAAGCCCGTCCATTGGCCAACATTCCAGACGTTTCCACCGGTAAAGAACCGAGGATTGACGAATCCGGTGACCAGGATAACAGTGATCAGCAGTAAAAAAATACCAAAAGTTTTCTTCATGCTGTTGTGCTAGTCGATTTGAAAGAGTTGTTTGCGGAAACAGCGTTCAAGCTGATCGATTGTCTTGATTAAAGTCAGGATCACGTTTGGTTAACTAACGCGTGCTGAGAGACGTGTATACGAGTCGAGGATACTGTCTCATGCAGTTGGTATCTTAGTCGTTGTGTGCCGCTGGCTTTGCCAGTGTCTTAAGATGCAAGGACCGACCGAGATGGCTCAACCGGCAGTACTAATCATTCGCTAGAGCATAATGTCCCGGATTTTCGATTCACCCCACTAACCCGCATTGTTCATGATGCGAAGCTCTTATCAGCCGCCACGCGCTAGCGTGCGGTTACTTCGGTCTTTTTCTCAAAACAGTCTGTTTTTTATCATTGGACCAAACTCAACTGACCACAACCAGTTGCTCCAATTTTCAAATCCTACGTGAATAATGCGGGCTAATGTGTCACGCTGGCCTCATGGCTGGTCGCTAACGTCATGATCGCTTCTTCCGAGAACTCACTTCGATTGAGCTCGCCCGTCAAGCGGCCTTCGTGCATCACCAAAGCCCGGTCTGCAAGCCTGAGGACTTCTTCCAGTTCGCTGCTAACGAACAAAATACTCATCCCCTCAGCAGCTAACTCAAATAGCAGCTGGTAAATCTCTTGCTTCGCTCCAATATCGATACCGCGTGTCGGTTCATCCAACAGCAGAATTTTGGGACCAAGTGCAAGCCATTTCCCAAGGACCACTTTTTGCTGATTTCCGCCCGACAACAGGCCGACGATTTTCTCTGCCCCTTTGGTCTTGATCGAAAGCTTGCTAATGGCTTCGCGGGCGTCGGTTCTTTCGCGGCGTCGATTGAGCCAGCCGCCCCAACCCCGGGCGCGAGCATGACCGGGGAGACCAACGTTATGGCGAATAGGCCAGTCGATGACCAATCCAAGTTGTTTGCGGTCTTCAGGGACCAGCGTCATCCCTCTTTGAATGGCCTGCCTCGGTGATCGAGGGACACCTTTGTGACCCAGAATTTCGACTTCGCCTCCGAGCGCCGGCCGCGCACCGAATAACGTCTCCAATAGTTCTGTGCGACCCGCACCGACCAATCCGGCGATTCCAGCAATCTCGCCTGCTCGCAATGAAAACGAGACTCGCTCCAGCGGGTATCGTGCAGTGATCAGGTTGTCGACCTTCAATACCGTCGTCTGGTTGACGACAGCATTTCGATGCGACATTCTAGTTAAATCGCGGCCAACCATCAGCTTGACCATCGCATCATGGGTCGCTTCCGATTTCGTCAGTTCACCCGCATTGGCACCGTCGCGAAACACAACCACACGGTCAGCCAGATGGCTGACCTCTCCCAATCGGTGCGAAATATAAATGATGGCGACGCCATGAGTTTTCAAGTCCTGGATCACCTCGAACAGCTTCAGTGTTTCATGCTGAGACAGGCTGGAGGTTGGCTCGTCCATAATCAGCACTCGGGCACCGATCGACAGCGCCTTGGCAATTTCAACTAATTGCTGTTGCCCGACCGAAAGCTTTGAGACCAGAGTTTTGGGGCTGACGTTCAGGCCAACTCGTGACAAAAGCTCTTGCGATTGGCGATTGATCGCACTTCGGTCGATCAGGCCCAGGCGGGTCGGCTCGCGACCCAGAAAAATGTTCGCCCCCACATCCAGATTATCTGCCAGGTTCAGCTCCTGGTGAATCAGTGCTATCCCGAGCTGCTGGGCTTTGACAACTCCGTCGATTGTTTGCTGCTGGCCGTCGACCCAGATTTCACCTTCGCTGTGAGACTGCACTCCGGCCAGGATCTTCATGAGGGTGCTTTTGCCCGCCCCG
>JAIXVG010000341.1 GCA_027483145.1 Planctomyces sp. | reverse complement strand
GCTGGGTGAGGTGCAAGTCGTCGGTTGCAATCTCAGCATAGGATTGCAATTGCTGGCGCGCGGGGTGAAACTGAGGTGAGGCGGCGGACGATTCTGCAAGGGACGCGAGCGATAGGTGTCGCGGGAAAGAACCCGAAGACTTGCGTCGTTAGCTCGGGCTGACGCTTGACACGTACACAGGAACTGCTGGTTGCCTGCTATTACTTCTACAAGTTCGAAGAATTCTCTGGCTGATGACACGGTCAAGTTGCTGCGTTGCCCGCGGTGTCAGGTTTCGCTGGTGCAACGGGATGAAAGCCTTGTCTGCCTGAATGCGAATTGCCGGGCCGCTTACCCGATTTCGGGGCAGATACCGCAACTGGTTACCGACAAAGCAGACCAACTGACCGATGCGACGTGGTTGGCTTTGATCAATCGGCCGCACGCGGTTTCTTCAGGTGGGGCCAATCTCGCAAGTGGAGCCAATCGATGAATGGATGTTTCGGGTTGGACCGCGTTGATCGTTCGTGCCAGGTTCGCGTTGCTAAGCTGTATCGAACATCGAGGGCGTTGTTGGCCTACGCGACGATTTGCTGGCTGGGCATAGTGGTGGTTTTGGCTTGGCAGCAAAACGTGCAGGCGGCCCCCCCTGCACCACGCTACCAGTTCAAGCTGGATCATGACCCCAACGGAATTGGCAAGTTTTACATGGGGCGTGAGATTGCCCGAGTGATGACGTTTCATGGAGCGCCATGGCTGGAACGGCCCGAGCGGGAAGAGGAGGAGCGGTTGTCAACCTTGGTCGAGTGCTTATCACTTAAGCCGGGAGAGGTGGTCGCTGACATTGGAGCGGGGAGCGGGGTGATCACGTTGATGATGGCTCAGACGGTTACCGATACGGGCCTCGTCTATGCCGTTGACATACAACAAGAGATGCTCGATCTGCTCTCGGATAAGCTGAATCGGCTTGACGTGAAGAACGTGAAATTGCTGTTAGGGGCTGAGCAAGCCACGAATCTTCCGGCTGAGTCGATCGACTTAGCGCTGCTGGTTGACGTGTACCATGAGCTGGAGTTTCCGTTCGAGCTAGCGTCTGACATGAGCCGCGCGCTAAAGCCGGGTGGACGACTTGTTTTGGTTGAATACAGACGTGAAGACCCTGAAGTCCCGATCAAGGTGATTCACAAAATGTCGGAAGAGCAAGTTCGGAAAGAGCTCGAGATTCCAGAACTGAATTTACGTTGGAAAGAGACCGTCGCCAAATTACCCCGGCAGCACGTCCTCGTGTTTGAGAAGCAGCCTGCGGTTGAGACGAAATCATCTGCGGGCGAATGATCTCGTATTGTGATTCACCCATAAGGGGCACTACCTGACGGCGAATAGCATGTGCGTTTGGCTGGACGAGTATTATTCGTCCTATCATAAGAAGACACTGGCAACGCCAGTGGGGCACGTAGATTAGACCCCATTTGTGTGAGACACGACGTTAGCCCGCTTGAAGATCGCAACCCACTTGGCAGATGATCTGTTAGCGACGGTTGATGAAGACCCAAAACCTGAGGGAGCTGTCTCGGCCGGTATCCCTTCATCTAAAGATCTGCTGCTGTGGCGAGCGACTTGGTTTCAGGGGGGCTTGCTAGTTGCTGCGATAGCGGGAGCTTGGTTATCCGGTTGCGACCTCTGGTCATCGTTACCAGTTAACTGGACCTGCCTGACGATTGGGGTTATCGCCACGTTACCGCTGGCAGGGATCGTTTTTGGGTTATCGCTTTTAAAGCTCGCACCGCTGGAACGGATCGAGCGATTGGTCCAAAAGCTGATCGGGCCAGCCGTCGCGGAATGCACCTGGCCCCAACTGGCCTGGCTGGCGCTACTCGCAGGAGTCTCTGAGGAGGTCCTGTTTCGGGGTTGGCTGTGGCAGATGGCACTCCCTTGGGGATTTCAGCCTGCTCTGATTGGAACATCGATCGCATTCGGGCTGGCGCACCCCATTACCCGCAGCTACTTCGTGCTGGCGACGCTGATTGGCGCTTACTTGGCTTCGGTTGCCTATGCTGTCCCGGGAGCGAACCTGTGGTCGGCGATCGTGGTGCATACATTATACGACTTGATTGGGTTAAGGCTGATTGCGGCCGCTGCGCGTCAAGAGTTAGCAGGTGATCGGCTCGAAGGGATGGCGTGACGAGCCTGTGTGCCAACCGTGCCCCGGAGTCGTTCGCATTTTAGGGCGGGCGTGGGTCAGAACAGGCACCGGCTGGAATTGCCTGGAACGGAGGCTCCTTGCCTTAAAGCAAGTCAAAAACCGATGCGCCACCGCTACCCAGCCAGCCTAATCACTCCAGATTGCGGTTGCCGCGAAGTCTGGAGCGACCTACCATCGCGAGGAGTCGCCACTTTCCAGAGAGACTTTTCTGGGGGAGTCGCGGCCATAAAACAAAAACGCCATTGCCTGTCCGTCATTCGCGTCCATAGGCTTGGCAAATACAGATTGGCGTTTGCACTTCCCCGATTCGAGTGGCCGTGGCCGCCGCTAAGTCGGGATACCGGAATACGTGGATGGCGGGTGTGGTTGACGACAGAGAGCACGAATCGCGGATGGGGCTTGCCCTCCGTCGGACGACGAAGTTCTGTACCCGCAACGTGACACTGACGCTAGTGACCGCAGCCGTCTCGGTGGTTGCGTGTGCGATTGGCGCTTTCAACTTCCTTTCGTTTAAGACTGACCGATCTGACCTGATTAACCCTTCGGCCCAGTTTCATCAGCGGTGGCTCAAGTACACCGAGAACTTTGGCGATGCGGGGGATATGGTCGTTGTTGTGGAATCGAGTGAGCCGGAAAGCATCAAGCAGGCCGTCGATCGCCTGGGACAGCGTTTGAAACAAGAGCCGCAGTTCTTTGCGAATGTTCTATATAAGATCGAGCCAGGTTCGCTACGTAGTAAGGGGCTGCAGTACTTGTCTCCCCCTCAATTGCAAGAGGGACTGGAACGGCTCGATGAATATCAGCCGATTTTAAACGGCAATTGGGACCTTGTTCGAACAGAGAACATTTCCACTATTTTGTGGCGTCAACTGGAAGCAGCGACAGAGGCGTCTGACGCAAAGGTGGCCGATGGTTTGCTGCAGCATGCTGAGCGGTTTGCAAATAGCCTGGATAGTTTTTTGCGGGATTCTAATGATTTCTCTAACCCTTGGCCCGACCTGATTGCGCTGAATCCGGAGCAGCGCGATCTGGGGCAGCAGACGATCTACTTGATTAACGATGCTGGGACCTTTGGGTTCGTGCGTGTGGCGCCGGTTAAGTCGCAGAGCAACTTTGAAGGGGCGACGGGAGCGATCGACCGGATTCGTGTGATCATGGCCGAGGTGAAGAGCGAAGTTCCGGATACGAAGCTAAGCCTGACCGGGATTCCAGTCCTTGAAAACGATGAAATGCGGCGATCGAAGACCGATATGGGTTGGGCCTCGCTCATCTCTGAATCGGGTGTGCTGATACTAATGCTGATCTGCTTTCGCGGGTTTCGTCATCCCCTTGTCGGCATGCTGATGCTGGCGATTGGAACGGCCTGGACGTTTGGTTTTACCACTGCGGTCGTGGGCCATTTGAACATTTTGTCGGTCTCGTTTGTGACGATTCTGATTGGCCTTGGTGTCGATTTCGGGATTCACTTTCTGGCGAGATACCTCCAACTGCGGCACGACGGAATCGAAACCAAAGAGGCCCTGGTTGAAACCTCTGGACAGGTTGGGACCAGTATTGTCACGGGAGCAGTCACCAGTGCTTTAGCCTTCTTTTGTGCAGCCTTCACCGATTTCGTGGGGGTGGCTGAACTGGGGATTATCGCTGGTGGCGGGATTTTGTTATGCACCGTAGCGACGTTCACTGTGCTGCCAGCGATGGTGGTCATTGCCGATCAGAATCGACGTTTGGAAGAGTTGCCAAAACCATTTCGAGGCGAAGCGGTCCGCTGGGCAACGGGCCGGATGCCTACCGGTATATTACTTGCATCGGCAGCGGTGATTGCCGTGATCATTTCCTGGAACTTCGAGTTTAAAGAGGGGCAGATTACCTCGCGACTGCGATATGACCATAACTTGCTTAATTTGCAGGCCAAAGGAATTGAGTCGGTCGATACGCAAACACGGATCTTTCAGGCCTCGAATCACTCGCTGTTATTTGCGGTCTCGATGGCCGACAGTGCTGATGAAGCGCGACAACTGAAGGCCCAGTTCGAAGCCCTGCCGACCGTGCATCACGTCGAAGAGCTGGCTTCGCGGTTACCGGTCGCCCAGGCCAGCCAAACAAAGCTGATGGTGCAGGCGTTCTATGCTCAATTAGCGCGGCTACCCGAGTCTCCCCCGCCCCCAAGCGTGGTCAACCCGGCTGTTGTTGGTCGCAATATCGAACAGCTTTATCGTCATCTTTTGAAGCGGCCCGAAGAGCTGGCGCGGCGAATTGCGGTGCGGCTTGATCACGTGTTGAGCCAGCTCGATGGGATTCCACTTCCCGAGCAGATGCAACGACTAGCTGAGTTTCAATACCGGGTGTCGTTTGCACTTCTGGCCCAGTTGCAGGCGATTGCTACTGCGGCGAACCCAGAGCCAGTTTCATTGGATGATTTGCCGAGCGAACTAACGTCCCGCTATGTCAGCAGCAAAGGTCTCAACCACGGAAAATGGCTTGTACAGATTTTTCCAGCGGAGCAGGTTTGGGACATGCCCCCCTTAACCCGGTTTGTGAATGATGTGCGGTCGGTCGATCCTGATGTGACCGGGACACCCCTGCAGAACTTTGAAGCGGCTTTGCAGATTAAGCATAGCTATGAGATTGCAGCGATGTATGCGCTGGCAGTGATTGGAATTGTTTTGCTGATTGACTTTCTGCCACGAGAACTGCTGACATCCTGCCTGATGCCCCCGGCAATTGTGGCCATGTCGGTGGCGGCGACGCTTAAGTTCGTCAACGCGCCTCTTGACCCGCTTTTCATTTTGGCGGGCTTTCTGGGGCTGATTGCCGTCATTGCCGCTGTTCGCAGTCCGTCGAGTATCGGCTATACGCTGCTAGCCATGGTTCCTCCCGTGGTCAGCCTCGGGATGACGTTTGGAATTCTGGTGCTGATCAACATGCCCCTGAACCCGGCGAACCTGATTATTCTGCCGCTGATCCTAGGGCTGGGTGTTGATAGCGGCGTTCATCTGTTACACGATTTCCGCTGCAGAACGAGCGACCGTTATGTCATCACCCCCAGCCTGGTGAACGCGATCGTGCTGACGGTCACCACAACGATGGTTGGCTTTGGCGCGATGATGATTGCGGCCCATCGGGGCCTGTTCAGCCTGGGAGCAGTCCTGACGATCGGCCTGGGATGCTGCTTGTTTGTGTCGCTAGTCCCCTTGCCCGCCATGCTGTCGCTGATGTCTTACTTTGGCAAACGGCGTGGACTAAGGATTGCTGCCGAAACGTTGCCCCACCTGGCAGAGGACTCGACGACCCGCGTTGCGGGATAGTTGGGGGGCAGCACTTCACTTATCGCTTAAACCGCTTGGGGACGAATGGTAGCGGCACCTGATTGATGGGGAGTCGATGTTGCCGGACCTGCGCGATCAGTGGCTGCCCGATCAACGGACTCTCGATCAGCGCCATCAGAACCGGATAGCCCAAACTGGGGCTGACGGTGCCACTTGTCACGACGCCAGCGGGTTGATCGTCAGTGGTGACAATGCTGGCCCCGTGCCGGATGGGAACTGCACTGTCTGATGTAAAGCCAACGAGCCGCTTGGCTGGTCCGGCGACAAGCTGATCGGTGATCACCTTGTTACCCGGAAAGCCTCCTGCTTTGGATCCCTGCGGTCTGCGGCTTTTGGCAATCGCAAAGACGAGGCCCGCTTCAACAGGAGTGACGTCAGGGCCAATGTCGTTGCCATGTAATGGCAAGCCCGCTTCCAGCCGCAATGTGTCGCGTGCACCTAGCCCTACGGGGACCACATCCCCCCCTTTCAACAGTAACCTCGTCACTCGGTCGGCTGCATCGATTGGTATTGAAATCTCATACCCATCTTCGCCCGTATAGCCCGAGCGAGTAGTCCAACAGGTTGCTCCATCAAGAACCAATTCCTGCCCATGCATGAATCGTAAACTCGCTGCTTGTGAGTCGAACTGGCTCAAAATTGATTCTGCCAAGGGACCTTGCAACGCGATGAGTGCAGCCGGAATCCATTCGAACGACAGGGTTGGGCAAAGCTCCCTCAGCCGGGCCAAGTCGGCTTCGCGGTTTCCGGCGTTAACAACCAATCGGAGTTCGTCCCCGAAGGTACGGGCCACCATCAGATCATCGATGATTCCCCCCTCATCATTCAGGAGGACTGTGTACCGCTGCTCTCCCTGCCGCCAACCGCTAAAGTCAATCGGTAACGCCTGTTCAAGAGCCTCTTCGAGGTTTGGTCCTGTTACCAAAACCTGGCCCATGTGAGAGACATCGAACAGCCCCGCTGCGCTACGGGTATGGAGATGCTCCCCTTTCAGACCAAGGGGATACTGAACCGGCATTTGGTAGCCGGCAAAGGGGGAAAACCGGGCACCTAATTCGCGATGCAAGCTTTCGAGCGGAATCGACTTGAGCGGCTCGGTCATTGCTTACTTGTCCTGTTTCGCTGGCCTCCCAGCATGGAAAGAGTTGCCGTATTCACCGACTATTTTCAAAACTGTTGCGGTGGCTAACGAATAAGCGATCTGAAGGAGCCGAATGCCTGCTGGTTCGCTCAATCGCCGCTTGTTACGAATCGCCCGGGTAATAAGGAATGCACCCGACCACTCGCGTGGTCGGCTC
>JAIXVG010000253.1 GCA_027483145.1 Planctomyces sp. | reverse complement strand
TAAATCGCTGTTCGCCACGCCGAAGCGACCAAGGAAATGCTCATTTCCAGCCCAACACAGATTACGCATTGAGTTTCACAACCCGTGTAATAATGCCTGCATTCAGCACACATTCAGGTCCACGAAATGGCAAAATTTCTAAACACAAGTGCAACTAACTATTTTCTCGAGGAACTCATCAAAGGCGCGAAAGACCGACTTATCCTGATCAGTCCGTTTCTCAGGCTTAACGACCGTATCAAGGAGCTTCTGGCGGATAAGAATCGATTGAAGATCGATGTTCGCATCGTCTACGGCAAGAGCGAATTGCAGCCTGAGGAAATCAATTGGCTTAAGGAGTTAACTTACATCCGAACCAGCTTCTGCAAGAACCTCCATGCCAAATGCTATATGAATGAAGAACTGTGCATTATTGCAAGCCTCAATTTGTACGAGTTCAGCCAAGTTAACAATAATGAAATGGGGGTACTGATTCGTCGCGTTGATGACGCAGAACTGTATAAGGACGCATACGAGGAAGCACAACGTATAGTTCGAATTAGCGAAGAGATTCGCATCACACTCGAACGAGTGCCAAGTGAGCCAGAGAGTAAGGAGGAGGCAAAGGCTGAGCCTGAGGAGCAGACTTCGGAGACGCTTAGCACCTCAAAACTTGCCCAACTGTTGGGTGTAAGGACTGCGGAATTGACTGATAAGCTTATTCAAGCGGGGCTGCTGGAGCATCGCGACGGGAAGTACTACATCACCGCCATGGGTAAAGATGTCGGTGGCGAGTTCCGGATGAGCCAGAGATTCGGCCCGTACTTTATTTGGCCTAAAGGCTTTCGTCCATGATCTGCGAATCGAGAGATCCGGTCTCCGGAAGCAGCAGCTTTCAATGCTTTGGAATACGCATCGGCTGTTGAGTTTAGGTTGCTGATAGGCACCTGGCTGCCACCCGAAGTTAGCATGCAGTTTCTTCCAACTTACGAGCAACGCTCAAATCGCATTAAGAAACCGAACGCTAGCGCGTTGCGGCTGATGAAGAGAAAGCACCGTGTAACGCGATCTTGATTTCGGCCTGCAAAGCGGACCCGACTGGACTATGGCGAAGCGTCGTGACAACGATAACGCCCGTCGACATTTCAGAAAGGCAGGCGGGATCCCTACTTGGGCTTGTTGTTGTTGACTCTGGCCGAGCAGAACTTGCTTGCACTCTCTCGCCGTTGGTGCGGCGCCCCCTGACCATTACACACGATTTATTACACGGCGAGCCGCACCTTACGATTCAATGGAATCGCTCGTTATTGATAACTCACTAACAATACTAAGCGCGCGTCAGCATTTGAAATATTCTCGATTGCATGGGGGACATCGGCTGGGTAGCTAGCGGTGTCGCCTTTGCTTAATAGCTCAGTCGTTACGCCGGATGTGATGCGGACCTTGCCGGTTTCGACCACGACCAGTTCGCGTGTCCCCTTGAAGTGAGCCGAACTGGTCAGCGAACGGCCCTGGCCTAATTGCACCCGATAGAGTTCTATATCCTTTTCCAGATGAAGTGGCGAGAGGGTTCGAATCTCGCAGCCAGCTTCAGACCGATAGATGGCCCGGGCATCGTCGCTGCGGACCACTTCAATCACCGGATGAGCCTCTCCCTCGCCAACGAGGTTGCTCAAGCTGAGGCCAAACGCCCGGGCGATGCGTTGTGTGACGGCTAATGTTGGGTTGGCCTGCGACCGCTCGATTTGACTGAGCATCGAACGGCTGACTCCCGAAGCAGCAGCCAGCTCTTCAAGCGACCATGCCTTGGCCCCGCGCAATTGGCGGATACGATCGCCAAATGCATCGCCACGCTCGCCAACCTCTTCAACGAGTGGCTCTAGCGGAATTGCAGGACGGCTGGAAACCGGACGTTCCACCGTCGTATGCTTCTTCTTCATGTTGCCACTTCTCGCGAACGACGGAAACAAGACGAACTTCGCAGCGACATCGGCGCCTTGCGTTAACAGGACAGACGCAAAGCCAGCAAGATCGTATTCCATTATAGTGGATTGTTGTCTTGCATACAACACACGCAGGTTGTAGAATCTGGAGGTGTAATCGAGCGATCACACGACAATGACCTGTCCAACCAGCAGCCAAACGGAAACCAGCAATGCGAGCCTTGGTTAAAGCCAAAAGCGAAGTCGGCCTGTGGATGGAGGATGTTCCCGTTCCGCAGCCGGGGCCGAACGACGTGCTGATTCGCGTTCACAAGACGGGGATCTGCGGGACCGACTTGCACATCTATAAGTGGGACGCATGGGCACGCAGGACGATACCGGTCCCCATGGTTGTTGGCCACGAGTTTGTGGGTGAGGTGGTTGAAACAGGGGCCAACGTTACTGACTTTCACGTGGGAGAAATTGTTAGCGGAGAAGGGCATGTCGTCTGTGGAACGTGCCGAAATTGTCTGGCGGGGCGACGCCATCTGTGCGCCCACACGCAAGGTGTGGGGGTAAATCGCCCGGGAGCGTTCGCCGAGTATGTTTCGCTGCCAATGACCAACGTGTGGCATCATGCGCCTGATATTGATCTCGATGTGGCGAGTATTTTTGACCCGTTTGGAAATGCGGTTCACACGGCCTTGTCGTTCGACGTGCTGGGGGAGGATGTGCTGATCACCGGAGCCGGGCCAATTGGGATTATGGCAGCCGCCATCGTGCGGCATGCTGGTGCGCGGCATGTGGTGATTACTGACGTCAATCCGTATCGGCTGGAGCTGGCGTCGCGGATGGGAGCGACTCGCGCCGTCAACGTTGGCCAGACTTCATTGAAAGAGGTCCAGCAAGAGCTTCGCATGAAAGAAGGCTTCGATGTGGGCCTGGAAATGTCGGGCCACCCGGCCGCGTTTCGCAGCATGCTTGAGAATATGGCTCATGGCGGGAAGATTGCCATGCTGGGAATCCCCGAAGCTGAGATGGCGATCGATTGGAATCTGGTCGTCTTCAACATGCTGACTATCAAAGGAATCTACGGCCGAGAGATGTACGAAACTTGGTATAAAATGACCGTGATGCTGCAGAGTGGTCTGGAGATCGGCCCGGTGATCACTCACCGTTTTGCCGCTGATGAATTCCAGCAAGGGTTCAATGCGATGTTGTCGGGGGAATGTGGTAAGGTGGTGTTATCGTGGATTTGAAGTTCGCGCGGCTGTTAAGTGAAGAGTGTTTCTGCGTTGCGCAGCCAGATCATATCTATCCCGTCGTCCCGCAGCGATTGATGGCACTATGACCGAATCGAACGAAGGGGCCCCGCTTGAACAGTGGCATCAGGAACTGATCAATCACTCCGGCGAGGAATGGGCCGAGTAGATTGTGATGACATCTGAAGAGCGTTTTCGCGCGACCGATGCCATGTGGGATACCTATTTGAAGCTTGGAGGCTCGCTTGCTCCCGAACCCGATCCGCAAAGTCCTTTCTTCGATGAGGAGGAATGGCGTACGTTGATTGCTGATGGGAGGCCAAGCGTGCATTGTGTACGGCGGAGCGGAGTTTAGCTGGGATAGTGCCATTTGGCTTCATACTTGCTGAAACAGAGCCTCGACGAACATTCCGCCAGCATCACCACCAAACGACTAGTCAGGGGCCATTTATGCCAGCACAAACACGCTTTCTTGAGCATGCCACGAGGGAACTGGCCACCATAGAAGGGGCAGGCACATTCAAGACCGAAGTGCCGATTGCATCGGCCCAAGGTGCGACCATTCAATCGGGAACTGGTCGCGAGCTGATCAACCTTTGCTCGAACAACTATCTTGGCTTGGCCCAGCACCCAGAGGTTGTCGCAGCCGCCCGAGCGGCCATTGATACCTGGGGAATTGGCCTTGCTTCCGTCCGCTTTATCTGCGGTACACAACTCTTGCATCAACAATTGGAAGAAGCGTTGTCCCGCTTCCTTTCGACCGAAGCGACGATTCTTTATTCGTCGTGCTTCGACGCGAATGGAGGACTGTTTGAAACCTTACTGGGCCCAGATGATGCCATCATTTCTGACTCACTGAACCACGCCAGCATTATTGATGGTATTCGCTTATCGAAGGCCCAGCGATTTCGTTACAAGAATGGCGACTTGGCCGACCTTAGGGTTCAGTTGGACGCATCGCAATCGGCCAGGTTTCGCCTCATTGCGACTGACGGCGTGTTCTCGATGGATGGAACTATGGCCCCACTTGCTGATATTTGCCAGCTGGCCGACGAATACGATGCGCTAGTAATGGTCGACGATTGCCATGCAACGGGCTTCATCGGTCCCACCGGCCGGGGAACGCCCGAACTCTTTGGCGTGCAGGACCGGATCGATATCCTTACCGGCACATTGGGGAAGGCACTGGGGGGAACCAGCGGCGGCTACGTCACCGGCAAACGGCCGATTGTCGAGCTATTAAGGCAACGCTCGCGCCCTTATCTCTTTTCGAACACACTTGCTCCGCCGCTGGCTGCTGCGTCACTCAAAGCGATAGAGATCCTTGAGCGGTCGAACGAACTACCACAAACTCTTCACAATAACGCCCGCTACTTTCGCGAACAGTTGTCTGCTGGCGGGCTGACACTCATTCCGGGTAGCCATCCCATTGCCCCGGTCATGCTGGGTGACGCGGCGCTGGCCGGCCGATTCGCCAAGGCAATACGGGACGAAGGGGTGCTGGTGATTGGCTTTTCGTTTCCTGTTGTCCCGGTCGGCCAGGCACGGATTCGCACGCAAGTCTCGGCTGCTCATAGCATTGATCAACTCGATCGAGCAGCCAAAGCCTTCGTGAAGATCAATCGCGAGATGAGCATCTGACCTTTTGCGGCGGCTATGGCCGCGTTGAAATCTGGCCCGCATCACCTCGTATAAGAACCAATCTGAGAACTCAGCTGGGCTTGTTTGGAAACCCTGTTTTGGCTGGATCGCACCGCCGCAACAGAGTGTTCTCGGATAAGCACTAAGAAAGACAACGATGAAGACCGCAGCGGGCGTTATCCTGCTTCGTCGCGTGAATAGCATGGTGCAGGTGCTGCTTGTTCACCCTTCCGGAAACTACAACCGTCATGCGAGTTGGTCGATCCCCAAGGGAGAGGCCGAGCCGGGCGAAGAACTGGAAGGAACGGCCCGCTGCGAACTGTTCGAGGAAACCGGCGTGACGTGCGGCAAACTGTTGCCCGTTGGGTCCTGCCAGTACAAGAAGTCTCGCAAGGAAATCTGGGGATTCGCCGGAGAGGCTAGCGAGACAGCAGCGCCGCGAACCGCGAGTTGGGAAGTCGACGCGGCCGAGTTTCTGCCACTGGACGATGCCTTGGCCAAGATTCACCCCGACCAAGTCGTATTGATTGAGCGGGCGTTGACCCTGCTAGAGAAGGGGAAGGGTGATTGAGTGGCAGGCTGTCGGTTGGGATGCCACGTCTGGTAGACCTTGTTAATCATCATGAAATGCAAGCGAGGGCAAATCGATCGGCGGTCTTGACCCGGTTTTGAACGAAAGGCAGTGCTTGGTCGCTCGAATCACCGTCCTTTCGCTTTTGCCCGACAGGCCGATTCCGCCAGGAAACGCCTGATCCCGTCGGAAACTTCATTGTGGAGCTGAGATGGGTCGAAAATCCGACGCCTCAAACCGGCCAGCAACCCTTGCAACGGCCTGAACCTTTTGCCATGATTCGCGTCTGAGAGATCAGCGGAACG
>JAIXVG010000116.1 GCA_027483145.1 Planctomyces sp. | reverse complement strand
GTGTTCGGGTGGTTCCGGGGCAATTGATCGCTGCGGCTGCGCGTGAGACTTCTTAATTTCCTCGCGCAGTTGCTGGTTGTCTTGTTCCAGTTGCTCGAGCCGCCGCAGAACGGCTCGCCAGTCTTCAACGCTGGGGCCATCACCTGCCGGGGTTTCGGCAAAAGTTGCCGGTCCGGTTACCAGGCTGACAACCACGACCAACGAGCAGATGACAAACGTCAGCCATCGGTCGTGAGAGGGGATCGGCATCGTTTCACTTTTTGCAGCTAGACAAAAACCAATGGCTACCTGGGATGCTCGCTAGCCTCCATTTAGCAGATCTAAAATCGGGAAGGCCGCGGTGCTGGTCAGAGTTACAAACTCGTTCCTCACAAAGAATTTGGGGAACAAACCTTTCAGCCTGGTAAACCTTCGCAGCGCTCAGAGTCGGTGGCTAGCTGATCGGCACTTATTGCCTATCACAATGTTGATGCGATGTGACAGGTACTTCATCGTGCCGAGCTGAGTAAGGTTAAACTCTGTAGGTGAACGTGAGTACGCATCAAGAATTGCTTCGGCTGATCAAATTCCCGGATGCCCGTTTTTGCTCGAAAAGAATGCTAAGAAAGCCCTGGGCGATTGCGCACTACACATCGGTGCTACGGCATGAACTCCGGATAGAGGTGCTGCCGGCCACGGATGCTGATTCTTAACTGCGACTGTGTTGTCGTCGTCGGCTCGGTGAAGCGGTTTTGGTTTGAACGTCAGTGGCATTCGAGCCGACGATGCCAATCGTCGGGTTCTGCTGACCTGAGCCTTTGAGTTTTTGACTGGTATTGCTTGTAGGTAACCGAGTGAAAGATGTGGATGAATCATCGGCTAGGCGGGCTACTGATGGACCGGATTATCTGTTACCGTAATCATGATTTAAGGGAACGCGATCTCAGCAAGAAGTTGTCTGCAGGATTAAAGGTTGGGGAGCGAATTATGGTTGGCTTTGGTGTGGGGCGATGCTTTTCACGTTTTGTTTCGTGGCGGCTGCTGCATGTCACGGCGGCCCAGAGTGGCAGCGGGCTGCGGGTGTTGCTGATGGTTATGGCTTCCGGGGTGGTGCTGCTGCAGGGGATGCAGCAGCTCCTCGCTCAGCAGTCGGTCATTCTGCAGGGAAATGGTCGGTTGGCGGTTGTTGATCGCCAAGGTTTTGTGACATGGGAGATGCCCTGGGGACCAATTCACGATGTGTGGGTTCTCGATAGCGGCAACATGATGGTTCAGCAGGGGGCCAGCCGCGTCGTTGAGATCGAGCGGATGTCGCAGAAAGTTGTCTGGGAATATGACTCAGCTACGCAGAACGGGAACGCGGGACGTGCGGTTGAGGTGCATGCGTTTCAGCCACTGGCCGATGGACGAGTGATGATTGCCGAGTCGGGGCCGGGCCGACTCATTGAAGTGGATCGACAGGGAGTCATCCAAAAAGAGATCAAGCTTAAGATCGATCGTCCTCATCCCCACACCGATACCAGACTGGCTAGAAAGCTGACCGACGGACATTACCTGGTGGCTCATGAAGGGGATGGATTCGTTCGAGAGTACAGCGAGTCGGGCCAAGTTGTTTGGGAGTATGAAGTGCCGCTGTTTGGGAAGTCTCCTGCAGATGGTCACGGTCCCGAAGCGTTTGGCAACAAAGCCTTCTCCGCGATCAGGCTGCCGAGTGGTAATACGCTGATTGCCACAGGCAACGGCCACTCTGTGATTGAAGTGACACACGATGGCGAGGTGGTGTGGAAGCTTGATCAACGGGAGTTGCCGGGGATTGTGCTGGCCTGGGTTACCACTCTGGAAGTATTGCCCGATGGCCACTACCTGATTGGAAATTGCCACGCGGGCCCCGGTCAACCGCAGTTGATTGAGATTGACCCGAAGACCAAAATGGTCATCTGGACATTCGCGGAGTTCGACCGATTTGGGAACGATGTGTCGAACAGCCAGGTCTTGGAACAGAAGCAGCCGACGCTTCGTTAGGTGCGGCTGGTTTCATCTTGGGAGTGGTTGCAAACGGAACGACTGAATCTCACGCTCGGGTCCTGTGCGACTTGAAACAGCAGGACTGCTGGCAGAATGATGTAGAACAGCAGGGCGATGCTGGATGACAAAACTGATTCAAGTGTCGGCTCTGACTGGGCTGAGTGCAGGATCGCAAGACTTCCCGCTGCTATAAATAGAATTTCGACGATCATCACCGCCCGCCGCATTGCTGGCTGCGTTGTGATTCCTTTGCCAGAGAGAAACAAAGCGCAACCGCAGAGGCAGAAAACGGAGCCCACTGCAACAAGCTGGCCGGACGCAAACGAGCCTGTAGCGATTTGCAACAGGCCTTGCAAAATGGCTGCCCCGCCTTGCACTTCGATTACTTTGCCAAGTTGCACCATGCGTGAGGGTCTTTTGTTTGGACTGGCGGTTAGTGTGCGGGAGCGCTAAGAAACATAGGCCATAACAAGTTGACATGCTATTGATCGAGGGAGTGTTGAGGATCAGTAAAGTCACGGTCTAGCTGCCGGTTTGTGGAAACTCGATTGATTCGACGAGAATGGTGCCAGTGATATCGCCTTCGAGCTGAACACACACCAGCGATTCGCAGTCGACGAACGGCTCTCTCTGGTCATTGAAAAATGGAAAGTCACAATCGCGGAGAGTTGTTTTCAGGTCGTCTCTGCTGATTTCATTCCAATAGAAGTCGACGATTATGGCTGGGAAAGGTTCGCTGGTGCATCGAAATAGTTTCACCAGATAAGTGTTCTTTAGAAGAACCACTGTCTCGCAATAGGGGGGCACTGAATCAGTCAACTCCATTTTGATTGAGCGGCCCTCGTCGATGAAGTCGATGCCAACAAGACTCACGACTTTCAAATACCCGCTTCTGCCACTCATGGGTTCTCTCCGGGTGATTCGGGGACATGATCGGCAGTCCTACCGACCGCAGTGCGATCTACACCTGATTCTCAACAAAGCTGGTGGGGTTCTGCGCAATCTGTTCAAAAAGATTAACCCAGCGAGTCAAATTGGAAACTCCGGCAGGTTCGACCACAGGCCGGAAGCCTGCTTTTGAGCGAATGAGTGAAAAGAGGTTGCCCAAAGGACAGGCTAGTTCTTGTGACGGAACCTCCGCCGAGTTGAGTTGACTCAGGCATTCATGGATCAACTTGAAATCATCGCGGTCGACAAAATCTGCGAGGAGCAGCTCACAACAGTAGCTGCCCGATTCGACCTCCTTGATCAAGCAAACGTTGTATGCAGTGCTGAAGCCATGAATAGGTCCGCCGAGAACGACGTGGTGCTGTGGCACGGAAGTCTCAGAACTGCACATTGTACACAACGCTCGTAGCTGTTGCGGACTGACTTGCAATCTGAAAGAGATTGGGGATGTGCTGGCGGTGTAGTGGTCGTTTCCAAGTTGCATATGAACGATGCAGTCTATTTCTGGATAGCCAGCAACCTGGATTGATTCGAAGGCGATTCGAAACCTGAAGCAGGAAGTGGGATTTCCAAACAGTTCAACCTCTGGTCCGTAGCACAGCAATAGGGACGAACCACTCCGCTCAGAAACAACGAATGGGATTTCCACCACAAGCGATACCCGTCTTTCGCTAATGCCAAACGACAGAGCAGTGTTGAAGATGTTCTGCCAGCCAAACTCTGCGTGAAGCTAATCGTATTCAACTGGAGTCACACGTAGTCGCGATGGCACGATACCTTGAGTGAGTCAGTCAGATGTCTATTCCTGCCGATAAGTGGTGTCGTTGATCGCGTCTGAAACTTGAAAGCCGGTGGGAAACTTGAAGTGGAGTTCCTGCTCGGTCACCTTGCCGACTTCGAAGGTCGTTAAAGTGATGTTCAGCTGGAGAGAAATCCGGCCAGCCTTATCAGCGTCGGTTTCTGGATTCCAGTAGTCTGATTTGCGGAGTTTGGTTGGTATGTCGAAGTCTGGCAGGCACTCGAAAGTCCCATACTCCAGAATCTCGGTGATGCTTTTCGGATAGTTCGTACAGGGATATCGGACGACACGCCTCACGACGAATGGCTTGCGGGGATGCTTGGAGAGCCAGATGTCTTCGTTTGGGCCTTGAAAGTGATCGCAATTGAGATCACCGATCAGTGCGGATCCAACATAGTTGAAATCGGGGAGTGAAAGGCAGGCGGGAAAACTGTCGGGGACAGACTGAGGATTGCTGAGTTCATAAAGCTGAAACCCCTCTGCCCAGTGCAACCACTTGAAGTAAACCGATCCCCCGGAGGAGAACATGAATCTCCCTGGGTAGATGTACCCTGCGTGAGGCCACATCAGCAGGACTGCTTTTGATTCGTGCTGAACAAAATCGTAGGTCGACAGACGCTCATCGACTTTACCATTGATACCGGTGCCAGAAGTCGAAACAAAATAGGTCGGCCAAAGCATCTTGTTGATGATGTTCCAGCCACCGGGCAACCCAAAATCATTCGCTTCTTCAATCGTCGATGTCACAACGTAGCTCAGGCTCATGCCTCCGGGGAAATGCAAGAGCTTGTCTTTGGCCGCCACCATGCGAGCCAATGCCTCTGCGTATGGTTGGGTTGTTGCGAGGCTTTGGGTCATGGGAAGTCCGTGTCAAGAAGCTGTTATCAAAACAGTTGCGGAGGCTACTTGGGTGCCCATCCGTAACAGACGAGTCCCTGACGGCTGGTGCAAAGACTGCTTTATGCCAGTTATCCAGACCGAAGGAATACACTCGACAGTTAACGTGGTCGTTCCGGCTGGGTCTTGAAGCCTGCTTCTAACCGTTGTGATGATCGAGTTTCATTGACTTTACCGCAACCTCTTTCCGCGGCGGCCGAGGATTTGGTAGAGGGCCAGATCGAACCGGGTGCTGGTTGATAGTTGGTGGAGTTCGATTCCGAGGCTGAGGCAGGCGTTCGACAGCAGCTCGCTTGTTTTGGCAAACTCGGCCTGGTAGGCCTGCTTCAATAGCCGTGCATCGACCAATTGGGGGGACCAGTTCTCCAGTCCCACAAATCGAGTTGGTTCGCGAAACGGGAAGTCGCGTTCGGCCGCATCGAGGACCTGTAGCACAATCACTTCATGCCGACAATGAATGAGATGCCTCAGCCCCTCGATCAACTGACCTGGCTCGTCGAATAGATCGCTGACCACGACCACCAGGCTGCGACGCTTGAGTTGCCTGGATAACTGATGCAGCGACTGGGCGACCGAGTATTCGCCAACCGGTGTCAGGGGTGCCAACTGGTTGCAGACCGCTCGGAATTGCCGGGCCGCATTCGAGGTTTCGAGAAGTGGTCGCTGGTCTTCCCGCAGGACAGATAGGCCGACCCCGTCTTGCTGCCTGAGGACCAGGTATCCAATGGCAGCGGCCAGGCACTTCGCATACTCGGCCTTGGTCATCGGGGAAGCAGGTCCCTGATAGGCCATCGACTCGGTGAGATCAACAAGCAACTGACAGCAGTAATTGGTTTCTGCGTGGAACTGCTTCAGAAAGAACCGATCGGTCTTGCCGAAGACTTTCCAGTCGACATAGCGGAGATCGTCGCCGGGGGTGTACTGCCGATGCTCGGCGAACTCGATTGAGACGCCCCTTAAAGGACTGCGCTGTGCCCCGGCCGACAACCCCTCCACAATGCGGCTGGCCCGTAGTTCGAGGCTGTCGAGCCGCGCGATGGCTTCGGGGGTGAGGGCTTCGCGGAGCACGCTATTCTTCTATTGTTTGAAGCGATAGTCAGGTATCGAATTGACTGCTAACGCAAACTTAGGGTGCTACCCCTTGAGGACCCCAGTCGCCGGTGTATTTGCTGCGCATGGTTCGTTGGGTTTGGTCGCGCAGGGTAATCAGGGCGGTCCAGGCGTCAGCACGATCGAAAGAGCCCTGGGTGGCCATCTGGGCTTGCCGCGATCGGACCTCGCCCAGATTGGTTTGAATTTCCCAGGGAGCGGGGTGATAACCGTCGATGGTCATCACGCCTGACATGCCGAACCAGCCATTAGGCTGAAATGAAGTCTGAATCGATTGCTCGGCCACCATCAGGTCGCGGGCTTCGTTACGCAGATTACCTGCGAGCGCTTCGAGGCCATCCGCGATTTGATTGGCGTAAGCGATCAGCTCGCGATCGACACCAGTCACGGGCAAATTACGAATTCGTGAAGCGAACTGCCGATGCCAAGTGGCCACCTGCATGTGGTTGCTGCTGCGATTGCTTTGCCGCTGGAGGGTGAGGACGAGCCGATCGATCGCCAGGAAATACTGCCGGTTGATCTCATCGGGTGTGTCGCGTTGTTCGGCCTTCGTGCTGGTAACCGGGGATTGAGCGACGGTGCTATCGACCGGCTCTTCGGGGAGCGGTGCGATGAACAGGGCCAGGACTTGTTCGACGGCTGCATCAGAGAAGGACATGCTGATTTCGACGGCAGTTGGCTTTGCAGAGAGAGTTCCCTGGTTGAGCTCATCGAGGTGGAGGCCCAAGTCATCGACGATTTGAATGACTAGCTCGTGAACGATGTCAGCGGGAGCTGGTGCTGCGGTGAAGTCGACAGTTAACCGAACGGGATGTGGTTCCTGACCCTTAAGGTCGATTTGTAATGAAACCCCATGAACTTGCATGAATTGTTCGAGCAACGCCTGCTGGGCTTTCTCATCAGCGGGGGCAGACTTGAGGAGCCGGATACGTTCGATGAGGCGTTCGGGTTCGATCATGTCGGCCAGGTCGAGGCCAAGGACCACGCTGGCCTCGCTGAGCTTTCCAAGGCTTTGGATATAGGACGAGGTCATTTCGCGGTCGCGGCCTCGTGCCCATCTGACCCAGCGACCAAAGGCTTGTCGTTGGCCGGGGGATTGCAGTCCCAATACTCTTGGCGAAATTTCGGTCAAATATCCACGGGGGGCATGCACGCTGACCCGATTGCCAATTTGTTCGGTTGGCCGCCCGAGAGTCTCGGCAATTCTGGTGACCGATAAACCTGTGGGACGTGGTGCTAACGAGAAGATGCTGTCAGCAGGACGGCCGGGCTGATGGTGCGTTCCACGGACGACCAGTGTGACCCAATCGGGGACTTGGGAAGCCCGGCGCAGAAGCTCGTTGTCGGCGACGCGCACGATCGCGACGGCATTTGTATCGGCTGGCAACAGTTGCAGGAGTTCTGGGACTTCGGGAGTTTGGGGTTGTGCGAACGAGAAGGTCGATTGGAGTAGTAGACTGCCAACCATGATCGTCGCGGCCGAGAGATAGCGAAGCATAAAGAAGCCCTTCATTGACCCAGCGTGACGTGGGCAAACGAGATGATCGGTTTGATTTGAGACAGAGTAACCGATTCGGCTGGGGACAAGCCACTACGCGGTCGTCGCGACAACTAGAAAATCGTGGTGCGAGCACCAAGAACTCGTCTTGTTCAACGGTTTTTGTCCCCGTATCTGACCGCGGCAGTCCGCTGGATTGGATTAGCCATGCTCGGGGAAAAGGGAATCTCGGCTGGCGGCGGGGCGAGGTTTCTTGGTGGTGGTTGGTTTGCGCTGCTTGCCATCGGCCGTAGCTGGTGCGCTGTGGAGGGGGTTTTCGGGACCATTTAGCGGGTCACCGACCGAAATGGAACTCAGTCGTTCCTGGCCCTGGGTGACATATTCGGGGGAAAGATCGAAGCCGACGGCACGGCGACCCAGTTTTTTCGCAACAGCTAACGTGGTTCCGCTGCCGGAAAAGGGGTCAAGGACTGTTTCGTGTTCGTTCGAGCAGCAGCGAATGATGCGGCCTAAAAGCTGCTCGGGCATTTGGCAGCCGTGAAAACCTTGTCGCTCTTTAAACGTTCCGGCCACGCGCGGGAAGTACCAAGTGTCTTCTTCGGCGGTGAAGCTTTCGGGAATGTCCTGAGGCCGAAGAATCCAGGTGTCATCGGGAAGGCGACCTTTGGGGTTGGCCCGTGCATCGGCGTAGACAAGCTGGCGGGCCGAGGGGACGCGGATTTGATCGTCGTTGAATGTAAAGGTCTTGGCGTCCTTGACGAAGTGAAACAAGTGAGCATGCGAACGGGTGAATTTCTTTTTGCAGTTCACGCCGAAGGTGTAGTACCAGATGACCCAACTGCGGCATGTGAAGCCCAGCTCTTTGCTGATGACTTTGAGTTCGGCTGCGTACTCGTCCCCAATGGCTAGCCAGAAGGTGCCAGTAGGAGAGAGAACCCGATGGACGGCTCCGATCCATTGGCGACTCCAAGTGAGATATTCGGCTTCTCCTTGCTTGTCGTTGTAGACGTCGTAGTCGTAGCCGATGTTGAAGGGGGGGTCGGCGAAGGCGAGATCGACGCTGCCAGCTCGCAGCGCATTCATGCCAGCAATGCAGTCGCCTTGGTGGATGTGAGACGAGATGTCGTGTGGGGTGCTCATATCTGTGCTCGATCACGAGTCGGTTAGCCGGTTAGCGTCATGCAGGAAAACAACCCTTCATCAGGCTGATGTTACCGCACCAGTCCCTGGTGGCGCAAGAGGGCGGCGACGGTGGCGTCGCGGCCGCGGAAGGCGCGGTAGACTTCCAGCGGATGCTGACTGCCGCCGAGCGATAAGACGGTCCCTCTAAAGTGACGCCCGATGTTACGCGTCTTTTGCTCATCATCTAATCCAGCTTCTTCAAAAGCCGCAAAGGCATCGGCAGACAGAATTTCGGCCCACTTGTAGCTGTAGTACCCGGCTGCGTACCCGCCCGCAAAAATGTGCTGGAACGAGCACAAAGAGCGGTCTTCAGGGAGCATGGGTAAGATGCTGGTCGACTTAGATAATTGCTGCTGAAGCTGGCTGGGAGTAATGAGGCCATCGGGATCAAACGTCGAGTGAAGCTGGAGGTCGGTCATCCCCAAAAGGAGTTGGCGCAAGGTCATCGACCCCGATCGGTAGTTCCGGGCGGCGACAATCTTCTTGAACAATTCCTCGGGAAGAGGCTCTCCCGTCTGGTAGTGGGCTGTCATCCCCATTAAGACCGGGCGGTGATAGCACCAGTTTTCCATAAACTGACTCGGAAGCTCGACCGCGTCCCACTCGACGCCATTAATGCCCGACGCATCGGGATAGTCGACCGTGGTCAGCATGTGCTGCAGGCCGTGACCGAACTCGTGGAAGAGAGTTTCGACTTCGCGAAACGTCATCAGAGATGGGCGGCCTTCAACGGGGGGCGTTTGATTGCAGACCAGGTGAGCGATGGGCAATTGCAATTGACCGTTGATGCGGCGACGGCCGAGGCAATCGTCCATCCAAGCGCCCCCTCGTTTGTCTTCGGGACGAGAGTATGGGTCTAAGAAGAACCCGGCGATTCGTTCGTTCTGTTCGTTGTGAACCCAGAAGAACTGGACATCGGGGTGCCAGGTCTTTACTTCGTGGGTTGCTTCGACCAAATGAATGCCGAACAAGCGATTGAGAAGTTGGAACAACCCATCCAGCACGCGTGGGAAGGAGAAGTAGGGGCGGACCTCTTCGTCGGTATAGGCGTAGCGCTGCTCGCGGAGACGCTCGGCCCAATAGGCGACATCCCATAGTTCTAGAGGGGTTTGATCGCCTGCTGCCAGTTTGAGTGCTTGAATGTCATTCAGATCGCGTTCGGCAGCGGGCCAGCTTGCTTCGCGCAGTTGACGGAACATCTCTTCGATCGCGCCGACTGATGGGGCCATCTTGCGAGCCAGGCTCACTGCCGCATAGTGCTCGTAGCCTAGCAGTTTCGCTTTTTCATGACGAAGCTTGAGGATCTGGGGGATGAGGACTTCGTTGTTGTGCGGCTCGGCCGAAGCTCGGGTGATAAACGCACGGTAAACCTGTTCGCGCAGGTCTCGCCGCTTCGAATGCTCCATGAAGGGGCCATAGAGAGGGAACTCGAGCGTGATGCGCCAGGGGCCGGTGTCGGCTGTGGCGGCGGTTGCTGGCTGATGGGCAGCGTTATAGGCCTTCGCGGCCAATAGCTTAAGCGACTGAGGAAGGCCAGCGACGTCGGCGGATGTTTGCAGATCGATCCCGAAGGCTTTGGTTGCATCGAGGACGTGGTTTTGAAAATCGGTCCCCAGCTTCGAGAGCTGTTCTTCGATCTCGTTAAAGCGTTTGCGGTCTTCAGGACTAAGGGCGATGCCAGCCAGTTCGGCATCTTTGATGCGGTCATCAATGATTCGCCGCTGGGCGTTATCGAGCTTGGCCCACTGGGGGCCCTCTTTGATCGCTTTCAGATTGCGATAGAGGGGTTCGCTTTGCCGAACGCGCAAGCTGTAGCGAATGATTTCAGGCTGAATGGTTTCGTAAGCCGCACGAAGCTCGGCCGAGTTCTTAACGCCGAAGAGGTGGCCGACAGGTTTCCACGAGTATTCGAACGGCCGCTCGATCTCTTCGATGGGGGCCATGACCTTGTCCCAGGTTGGCTCGATTTGTTGTTCGAAGAGATCGAGTTTTTCCAGGGCGGTCTGGAGGCATTGCCTGACTGCTGGGATGACGTGTTCGGGGGTGATGGCAGCAAAGTCGGGGAGGCCAATGTCGGCGAGAAGCGGATTAGACATGGTTTGATTTCAGTTAGGATGTGGCCAATGGAGGGCGCATCGTTTCGGCGTTTTTAGAAGCCGGTTGTGGGCGCCACAGTAAGCACATCGGTATAGCTGAAATTGGGATTGGCGGGCAGGGAAGGAAGGGTTTTAGCCCAATGAGCGGGCGATTGGCTGGCAGAAATGCGGCGAGTGTTGAAGGGGGCTGCTTGTTCTATGTGGTGGGGAACGGGTTTGGTAGCCGCTGTTCCAGGGTGGAATTGCACATCCCAGTGGCGGTTACGCGAGTGAAGTTTTGGGCCAGATTAGGGGTGCGAGAAAGGACCCGGCCTTGTGAGATAGGGCACGAGTGCGGCAAGCAGCAGCCACTGGGCTGTCTTACCGGCAATCGTTGCCTCACCGATTGATCGATCCGCCGATACTAGGCGTCGTACTAAAGGTATCGGTCACTTCAATCGAGTTGGGTTTCCGAGCCGAGCCGACCATTCACGACTGTTTATGGAATCATTCTTGAAAGTACTGCAGTGAGCAAAAATCATCTAATCGTCCTCTACCTATTGTTTTCGTTTTTCCTGAATGATTTCTCACTTTGGGAGCTTGAAACAAAACCGCAACCATACTGGACCTAAGAAGCCAAACGCTAACACCGGGGACAACACAAATTTAAAAAGTCGCTGCATGAAGTGATCGTTGAGAGACTTTCCGATAGGGTCTAGAACCATCATAACTCCGAGACAAGGAAACTCACAAAGAAAGAGTGGAATCCACACTGCAGTAGGACCATTTGACGACATTGCGGAATCAAGTCTCATTAATACAACGGCAGCTCCCGCCAATGCGACAACTAGAATCCAATGAAGTAAATAGAAAAGCCGTGAATGAATAAACTCCATACTCTCAATCCACCTCCCTTCGACTCACACAATACGGCATGCCATCCTCTGGACGCCGCAATTCCGCCCCACGAGGAGTTGGTACACATCAACGGCACGGGCCTTATCCATTTTGTCTTGATCGAGAAAGTCAATGAGATCGATTGATTGCGAGTGATTCGCTGGGTTACACGGACTAACTGATCCCAGTCTACCGGTGTGCTTCAAGCGGCAAACGTCAATTCAGTTGACCTGATCCCACTCATCTTGGCTAATCGACTTCCAGCCCTAGGTTGATTGTGGTCAATCAACCTGGAAAATCTACTAATTGGTCCTAGCAGTCGGACTAACGCGGTAAGCGGCGCTCTACAGGGCTGAATACCAAGACACTGGCAGCCCAAAGCGACCGCCAGTGCCACCCGCCGCGCAGATGATCGGGCAGCAGCATCAAGGGGACTATATCGAATGGCCGATCTGGTTGAACATTGTGGATGACATCGCCGAGCAATTTTCGATTCGTCTCGATATGAAACAGTCAAGGACAGTGGTTTAGCATGCTGCCATGTTACCATCGCGGGTAGGCAGTCGGGAGCGTGCCCAGCGTAGCTAAGTAGCTCGTACGCAGAGTTGTGCTTTCGGCGTGCGACGCGAACATCTTAAACTCAAGTCCGAATAATCCGGCGATTGGCATCGTCGGCCCGGAGGTCTCGTGGCGGGAGCCTGCCCTACGCGGATGAAAGCACTTATGAAGATCACAATCGCTATGCACGCTCATCGCAAATTGCGCCGGATGGCCCGGTATGCATCTGCTGCCACGTTTCGTGACAAGTTTCCGTCCATTGTCGAGCATTTACCGGTACCGGTGGACCAGGTCATCGGCTGCTATCTGAACGATGGTCCTTCCACCCGTGGGTGGATCGTCTTTACGAACAATCGGATGCATATTGCAGCCGGTGGCGAATGGGTCTCGCTGGCTTATCGCAATATCGAGAAAGTTGAACTACCAGCTTTGACAGATTGGGACTCGAATGACGTCTGCGTTGTCCTAAAGTCGGGGCAGAGGGCTGTCATTCAAGTCTTTGGCAAAGAACCTAACTTCAGAACTCATGATAAATGTATGGTTCAGATGTTCCTGGAGAGTGCCATCACCTGTAGTTCTGCTTGTGAGAGCCAATAGGCTCTGCTGCAAGTCGCCTATGTCGATGCAACGTTGTCGAGGAGGATGGGGGGGCGGGCCAAGGGAGCGTTCGTCTTGGGTTTGCGGCCGAAGGTGCCGGGCATGAGTTGGGGGCCGGTTTTGTTGTCGTCGAGAATGCGATTGAGGCGATTCGCGTCCATCACTTCACATTCGAGTAAGTCTTGTGTCAGTCGTTCGAGCAGATCTTTGCGAGCCAGCAAAATCTCGTGAGCGGTGGCATAGGCCTGGTCGATAATCTGGCGGACTTCGAGGTCGATTTCACGTTCAGTTACTTCGCTGTGAGCACCTTCGCCAGAATACTGGGTCGTTCCCAGAAAGGCAGATCGGGTGGACTGGCTGTGGTGAACGCGGCCGATTTTCTCGCTCATGCCGAACTCGGTCACCATGCGGCGTGCGAGGTCGGTCGCCCGCTGCAAATCGTTTGAGCCGCCGGTCGAGTTTTCGCTATAGACGATGTCTTCGGCTGCAATTCCCCCCAGCAGCACACAGATGCGACTTTCAAGTTCGCTTTTGGTGATAAGCTGGCGGTCTTCTTCGGGACGCTGCAGGGTATAGCCCAAGGCTCCCATACCGCGCGGGATAATTGAGACCTTGTGGACAGGGTCAGAGTTTGGAAGAGAGCAGGCGACAAGGGCGTGGCCGACTTCGTGGTAGGCGACGCGAATCTTTTCGTCTTCGGGCATGATCCGGTTTTGCTTTTCCGACCCGGCAATGACTCGCTCGACCGCTTCTTCAAACTCGTCCATTGTGACGAACGATTTGTTTTTGCGGGCAGCCAAGAGGGCGGCTTCGTTGACCAGGTTAGAGAGGTCGGCCCCCACCAGACCGGGAGTTAGCTTGGCCAGATGCTTGAGGTTGACGCTATCGGCCATTTTGACCTTGGCCGAGTGGACCTTCAGGATTGCTTCGCGGCCCTTGATATCGGGCCTGTCGACAAGGACGTGGCGATCGAAGCGGCCGGGACGCATGAGGGCCGGATCGAGCGTTTCGGGCCGGTTGGTGGCAGCCATGACGATGACGCTTTGATCGGAAGAGAAGCCGTCCATTTCAACCAGGAGGGCATTGAGAGTTTGCTCGCGTTCGTCGTGGCCGCCGGGCATCCCGCTGCCTCGGACTTTGCCGAGTGCGTCGAGTTCATCGATGAAGATAATGGCAGGCGAGCGCTGGCCTGCCTGCTGGAACATATCGCGGACTCGGGCGGCGCCGACGCCGACAAACATTTCGACAAAGTCGGAACCAGATAGCCCATAGAATGGGACCCCTGCTTCGCCAGCAACCGCTTTGGCGAGGAGGGTTTTGCCTGTTCCAGGAGGTCCAACAAGGAGGACGCCACGTGGAATGCGGCCACCCAAGGCCTGATACTTGGCGGGAGTGCGGAGAAACTCGACCACTTCGCGGAGTTCTTCAACTGCTTCGTCGATCCCAGCAACATCCTTGAAGGTGATTCCCAATTCTTCCTGAGCGTAAAGCTTGCCTCGGCTTCGACCGAAAGACATTGCGGCTCCGGGACCGGAGACGCGGCGAATAAAGATGATGAAGGCGATGAGCGAGACCAGGAACAAGCTGAAGAGAATGACTGACGACCAATCGGCTTGTTGAGTGGCGTAGCCATACTTGATCCCCTTTTTGTCGAGGAGCTTGGTGATGTCTGCCTGGCCCGTGTCTTTCATTCCCAGCACGGGGACCTGAAAGTATTTGACCGTTTCTTTGGTTTCAGGAGGTTTGACGCCCGGCTTTGGGTTTGGCTGGCTTTGAAACGTGATGGCGACCGGGCCAACGATAGTTTCGTGGACGTTGGCGGCAGTCAGTTCGTCCTCGGCGAGTCGCTTCTTGAAATCGCTGTACTCGATGACGTCGGCTGTACTGGATCGGCCGGCGAGGGAGAACACGACCACCATGATCAACAGGCCGATGATTAGAAACCAGGCCAGGTTGTTGGGCTGGCTTCGTTCGGGTCGCTTGCTGGCTGGCGGCTTTTTCGGGGAATCGGTCGGTGGTGGATTCGGAGGGGTGTTGGCCATGAGGTGAAGTTTGGCTTCTTTGAAAAACGGATTAGCAAATTGAAAAATTGATCGTATGACGGACCAAGAACTGAGGATCGTCAACTGCGGCGAGTGTGCCAAGAGGAAAAAGTCGGTCGAGAGAAACGGCCACGAGGACAAACTGGTTACTGCACCATAGATGTAAACCGGGAATTGGATCAACCGGTTCACCCGAATTGACACATTTTGGTTACGCCACCCCGGTTTGAAACTCTAGACCGAGGAGGGTGAGTGGTCAAACTGGGAAAGGGAGACGGAAGGGCAGGGTGAATCGTAAGTGTATTTTTGAAAACGGTTTGCGACTTAAGTTGACCAGCAAGCGAAGGGGTCCGACGGGGCGATTAGCGGCGTTCGACAGACACCGGGTTTGCCAGGGTATAGATGCGGGATTCTGTTTCGAGAGCCTGCCGCAGGTGTTTGGGGGTTTGCAGGAGGCCAACGCAGGTTTGGCCGTCGAACATCCGCAGATTGGTGACGCCGCTGATGGCCAGGAGGCTATCGATCTCGCGGGGATCGGGAAACTGCGGGGTGAGCCGGTCGGTTCCGAGGACAAGTCCCCACGGAGCGATGTAGGTGGGGACGTTGACGGGAATGATGCGAATGGAGGGGAAGACCGACCGGATGGTGGCGGCGACCCGAATGAGTTGCTGAGCGAATGGAGGGGAGGCACAACCGGCCTGGTTCACAAAGACGCCACCGGGGCGCAAGGCAGACTGGCAGGCTTGATAGAACTCTTGGGTGAAGAGGGGATACGCGGGGCCTGCTTCAACGGGGTCGGTCAGGTCGGCAATGATGACATCCCACTGGGCGGGGTGCTGCTTGACCAATTCGAACGCATCACCGATTGCCACCGTTGTGCGAGGATCATCCAAAGAGCCTTGATGAATCTCGGGAAGGAGTTCGCGGCAAGCGTTAACGACGTCGCCATCGATATCGGCGATGGTGACTTGTTGGACGCAATTCCACTTGAGCGCTTCGCGGGCTGCGCCGCCATCGGCTCCGCCGGCGATGAGGATGCGCTCGGGCTTACCGTGAAGGCAGCAGGCCAGATGGACGAGTGGTTCGTGATAGAGGAATTCGTCGCCGGTACATGTTTGCCAGCGGTCATCAAGGACGAGGGCTTTGCCATAGGTGGCGCTTTCGACCACTTCCAATTTTTGGAATGGGGTTTGCCTTTCGGCCAGCCGCTTAACGATGCCATGCCGGTAAACATCGTGCGGAGAAAGGGCTTCGTCGAGCCAAGCGAGTGGTTCGTTCATTGGTGACGTGGGCCTAAAATGAAGTTACCGGATTGAGGGAGTTCGTCGCTGTCTACAGGTGGTATTGAATATCAAGCTGGTGATCGGGTCGAGGCTAGCTGGCTGATTTGACAATGGGGCTAACCAGGGTGCCAATGCCAGTGATCTCAATGGTCACTTCGTCGCCATTTTCAAGCGAGAAGTTGTCGGGGGGGATGATGCCGGTTCCAGTGAAAAGGAAGGTGCCGGTGTCGATGGGGTTTTCTTTGAGTAGCCAGCCTATGAGCTCGGTAAAGCTGCGGGCCATCTGACCGGCATGGGTTCCATCTTCGGAGACGACTTGGCCGCCGCGGCGAACGGTAAGGCGGATTTTGAAGTTTTCTGGAGTATCGATAGGTGTCGCCAGCAGGATGGCAGGCCCCAAGCCACAGCATTGCTGATAGACTTTGGCTTGTGGCAGGTAGAGGGGGTTTTCTCCTTCGATATCGCGGGCAGACATATCGTTGCCAGCGGTGTAGCCGACAAGGCGTCCGGTGGGGGAGACGACCAGGACCAACTCGGGTTCGGGGACTGTCCATTGGCTATCGGAGCGAACGCGTAATGGCTCAAGTGGACCCGAGACGCGGTTGGGTGTGGCCTTGAAGAAGATCTCAGGGCGGGGTGCGGTATAGACTTTATCGTAGTGCGAAGCGCCCGATTCTGATTCTTCCATTCGTGCGACTTGACTGCGTTTGTAGGTGACCCCCGCGGCCCAGACTTCCTGATTGTCGAGCGGGGCGAGAAATCGGAACTCGCCAATGGTTAGTGGTCCTGCGTTGGAATCAACCAGATAGCGTGCCAAACCTGCGGGATCGGGCGAATTGAGGATGTCGGCCAGGGTGTGTACCCGTTCGACTTGAGACAGATTGAGGAGTTTCCAACTTCCTCCGTCGTTCATCGCGACGCGGCGTTCGTTGTCGGGGAGAGCGATTTTTGCAAGTTGCATCGGACTGGCGTCTTTCTAGATAGGCCGCAGCTGGCAATGACTTATTTAGTTTTTGGCTGGAACAAATGGTTTCATCAACTGGATAGGATTGCCATGGCCGCGTTAGTTTAAGGTCTTGAGCGTCATTGTGCACGGCTAGTTGGTGGTTGCAACGATCGGCTTCGAATTCCTTAGGTTTCGAGTTCCAACGGTTGAATGCGACCAGCTGAAAATCAGGAGTGGAAGATTGAGGCATATTGTTGGTTCACACCTGTCGATTGCAGGAGGGTACTACAAAGCGATCGACGCAGCGGCAGAGTTGGGGATGAGCTGCGTCCAGCTTTTCACCAAAAACAATAACCAATGGGCCGCCAAACCATTAAGTGATGAGGATATCGAGAAGTTTCGTAACGCCTACAACACTCGTGGATTGCAGGCGGCGTGTGCCCATGCCAGTTATCTCATCAATCTGGCTGCGCCCAATGACGAGTTATGGCGTAAGTCGATTGACGCGATGATTGTCGAAGTGGAGCGGGCTTCGCGGTTAGGGCTGGGAGGAGTTGTCGTTCATCCTGGCGCACACACCACTTCAACATTGGAAGAGGGGTTGGAGCGGGTGGTGACAGCACTCGATGAAGTTCTCAAAGGAACGAAAGGCCTCACGGCGGGGATCTGGTTGGAGACAACGGCTGGGCAGGGTTCATCAATTGGCTGTCGGTTTGAAGACTTGGCCTATCTGTTGGAACGGACCAATAAAAAAGGTGCAGAGCGGCTGGGGGTGTGCATCGATACGTGTCATATCTTTGCGGCTGGTTATCCACTGATTTCGCCCGAAGAATACGAGGCCACGGTACAGCAGTTTGACCGGTTAGTCGGGGTCGATCGGGTTCAGGCGCTGCATATCAACGACAGTGCCAAGCCGTTTGGAAGTCGAGTCGATCGGCATGCCCACATTGGCCAAGGGCATTTAGGTCTCGAACCATTCCGACATGTGATGAACGACCCGCGGTGGGAAAGAGTTCCGATGTACCTGGAAACGGAAAAAGGGACGAACGAGTCTGGCGACGAGTGGGACGCGATTAACCTGCGGACGCTGCTGGGGCTGGTTGGGAAGCGAGCGGGTACGCCGAAGGTTGCGGTGAAAAAGAGCAAGCAGGAGAAGAAGGCCAAGAAGGGTTAGACCTCGCGGCGGTTCTGTATCGCGTCTCGACGTGGGTTTGGCTGCACTGCGTCTGGTGTGCGCTGTTAGATATCCCTCAGTGGGGAGCGCGACGGAATGGGCTAACGGGTTATTCACCTCGATGGGGGAGCAGTTCAGTGAAACTATGCAGTGAAACTGAATAGAACACCGGGAATGACGCGCCGGGCTTGCCTGAAGTCGGGTACGAACCCGGGGTAGATGGCAAGAGATATCCGGTTGTTCGCGCAAGCATCAGTGCTACAGAGGCAAGATATTCAAGACGTAGCGAGATTATCGCCGTCCCCCTTGGCTCCGAATTGTAATCGGATGAACGAACGATGCATCGTCTTCGGAACGAGAAGACTTGCTGCTGTGGCTTGCCAATTCGACCCAACCATCTTCATCGGAGCCTGACGCTGGTTGATTTTCTTTTTGGAGAGTAGCCACTTCGTCCATAGGCTGCATTCGTCCGGTGATGTGGCCAACGATCGCTCCCCCTATTTGGAATGCGAGGCCGACTCCCAGCACGTCGTCCAGGGCGCCGCCTACTTTTGAGCCATAGAGGGGATGCAGGATGCGGCGAGCTTCGGCTTGTTCATTGGCGGGAAGTGTCGCAGTCGAGTAAGCGAGCGCGTCTCTTGTATTCACCGATTCGTGCCAGAGAGAAACAAACGGGAACTCGTTGGCAACAGCGTAAGTTCCCGGAAGTGGGCGTGATTGAACGTCTTTTCCGTAGGCGGCTGTTTGTATTCCGAGCGCAGGAATGTCGGAGTAGACATACAAAGAGTTCGTGTAAGGGTTGTAGCGCTCACCGCCGAAGACCCGGCCGGGTAAAATGGTGTATCGCAGCCACGAGAGTGTTCCGACCGTGTAGCGCCAGCCTGCGCCAACCTGATCGTTTTGTGTCAGTCGCTGCCACTCGCCGGCTGGGTCATATTGATTAACACGAATGCACAGGTCTTCGATTTGATTTGATTCGGCGTATTGAGCGATGGCAGCAGTGGTTTCGGGGGAAACCTGATGGTTATTAGCGCGGCGATCCCAGAGCATCAATTTTGAAGGGATACCAACGATCCAGCCAATGCCGTCGACTACTTTGTTGGGGCGACCGGTAACCACTTCGATATTGGGAGAATCATCGATCGAAGCGAATTGGGCTGCGTCTCGTTTGAGCCAACCTTGGCCGGGTTGGTAGTGCGAAACGGCGGACCGCTGACTTGCGCAGCCAAGTGACAACAGGGCGACGCAAAGAGCGGTAGCAGCAGTGTTGCGTATAGCGTGCGTGGTCATGGGAAGTCTCGTTGCCTAGAGCCAGTCGTTGACGGGCGGGGGAATTGACCAAATGTTCGAGGTGTATCCAACTCTGTTAATCGGCTCAATCGCAATTGCGCTGAACCATGCTTGTTAAATCGTCAGTTTCACGATGGGGGTAGGAGCATTGGGGACTTGCCCGGGCTTCCCAAACTTCCCCAAGTGGGGATTGTTTTCCATTCGGCCGAGGTAGTGTGCAGAGATTCAGCCAAAGTTGCCGGTCGGCCCGCCCCGGATGAGCGAATGGCAATTCTGGCCTGCATCCTTTAATCTTCGACGATGCGGGCCGCCATCGTGCGGTTGTGACGCGTTGCTGCCCCCCCTGAGACAATAGTTAAAACGACATGACCGAATCTCTCGAAAGCCTTCGCTGGCATAAGTTTCCAGTCTTGAACGACGGGTTTGTCTGCCTGGTGGATGCAATGGGGAACGACGGGAGCGTCGTCCAGGCGGCTCGCGTCAGTTACGGCGAAGGGACGAAGAAAGTCTCGGACGACCGGACGCTGATTCGGTACCTGTTGCGGCATCGGCACACGACGCCATTCGAAATGGCCGAGCTGAAGTTTTTGGTTCGTGTTCCGATGGATTGCTGGCGGCAATGGGTGCGGCATCGCATGGCCAGCATTAACGAGTACAGCACCCGTTATTCGGTCGCGATTGATTCAGCCCAAGATACTACTGCCGATGCATGGCGAAGTCAGTCGGCCAGTAATCGCCAAGGGAGCGAAGGGGTGCTGCCGCCAGCATTAGGAGTTGAACTCTCTGCGACCGAACAGGCGTTTCATGAAGCAGCCCGAAAACTGTACGACGAACGATTGGCCGCTGGGGTTGCGCGGGAGCAGGCTCGTAAGGACTTGCCGCTGTCGACCTACACCGAGGCCTACTGGAAGATCGACCTGCACAACCTGCTGCACTTTTTGGCGCTGCGGATGGATGCACATGCCCAGTACGAAATCCGGGAGTATGCCACCACGATTGGCGAGAAGATTGTTAAGCCGCTGTTCCCAATGGTCTGGGAAGCCTTCATCGATTACCGGTTCCATGCTGAGACCCTGAGCCAGATTGAACAGGGAGTGATTCGGCGGCTGATGGAACAGGCTGGCCGCCAGAGCCTAGTTCCGCCATTTGCTCAGAACGAGTTTTTGCATGCTCAGGACCCAAGCTGGGTCGGGCTGGATCGCTGCCGCGAGCGCGATGAGTGCCGCGATAAGCTGATTGCACTGGGGATGCTGGTTGCTGCCTTGGAGTAGCCTGTTATGTTGGGGCCTTAGCGACGATCGGTGGCAGTGCCTGAAACGGGCTGCGTCACCTTGGGGTTATTGTTCAGCTTGGCGGCACCTCGCTTAAAAGCCTGCCAAGCTGGCCGCTCCTGGCCATGAACGTGGCGTAGGCCCAAGCTGGTGAAATAGTCGACAAATCGATAACGCTGGTCGGCGGGAATCTGGTAATAGCCGACGAGGCTTTCCCCAAACTCCCGAGGGAAATCGGTCATCATAAAGAAGTTGACGAAGGCCAATTGCTGGCCCCAACTTTGCCACAACTCGAAGCAGTCATCGACAAACTGTGCTTGGCCCGCTTCTGAGCCACCCAGTGATTCGGCCGCGGCGTACCCAACTTCCTGGATGATAATGGGTCGCTCATCGAGTTGAGAAAGCATGGCTCTTAGTCGCGTTTGGGTCTCAGCCACAGGCCGAGTTTGGAAGCCCTCTCCCATGTGATAGTAGTTGATGATCTGAACATCCATCTCATGAGACAAATGCTGAAACTCAGCAAGACCATCGGCTGTTATCGTCGTTCCGACTTGCAAGTGAGGCGCGATCTCTCGGGCATCGCTGCGAGCTGACTTGAGGAATCGGGCGAATGCGTTAGTTTCGGCGCGATTGGCGGCCAGATAGACATCGCTTTCGTTACCAATTGACAGATAGGTTGCCGACTTAAGCAGTGGAGTCAATGCTTGCAGCAGGCCGCGAAATCGACTTCGCATTCGAGGATCATCAAACGAGATGGTCATTAAATCGGATGGAACCGATTTCTGGGCAGTGTGAATGCACTGGATTCCAAGAAATTTGACACGCCCTCGATGACGCTCAAAATCGATCAAGACCTTCTTTGCTCGATATTGGCCCGATGCAGGTTCCAGGTCGGACCATTCATACGTGAGCACGGCACCGGTTGCTCCGGCATCGCGACTGGTGGCAATCGCCTGCTGAAACGCGGCCTCACTGGGGGGAGGGTCTAACGGTGGTAAATCGGTAATGGCGACAACTCGACCAGGCCCTGGTTGCGGTGGTCCTTCGACGACAGCATCGAGGATTGATTCGGTCGAATTCTCGTCACTGGGCCCGCATCCCAGAATCGACCATAACCCGCATGACAAGAGGAGGGTCAGCTTTCGCCAATTCGACATCGTTAACCCTTTCGCTCGGCTCTCGCGACCAATTCGCGAGAAAAGATTGTGCAGGCTGCTCGTTGCAAAACTAGCGAACGCAACGAGTCATCATGGCTTTTCAGGCGAGATCAATTCTGCGTCCCGCGTGACAAGGCGAGTTGGCGCCATCCGTGTGTCCAGTTTGCGGGTTGCAATATGATTTACTTTGAACGTCGTTCGTGCGTTTCAAAAAAACGGCCAAAGCAGTTGTCTGGAGTCGGCCAATGCAGCGAGCGGTGCTGACTGTTGGACCGTCAGGGCTACAACAATCTCCCCCTGATACCAAATAAGGGCAAAGGAACTGAAGGAGTAGTGCCCGAACGCTGCCGTCCACGATGGTGGGTGCAACACGGCAAGAGTCCTTGACCACGAGACGCAACTGGCCAATCCATTTGGCCAAGATTGCTAGGCGGATTTGCTTACCGATGGTTTTGATGGCGGGTTAGGCATCAGAAAGGAATAGAGGGCTAGCATGATGGCCCCGGTCACCAGGAACACGTCGGCAAAGTTGAACGTGGGCCAATCGTAAAAATCGAACAGGTAAAAGTGAAGAAAGTCGCGGACAGCGTAACGGGGCGTCCCATCATCTGGGTCAACAATTCCGTGCAGGCCAAGGCGATCGTACAAGTTGCCAATTGTCCCGCCGGAGATCATGGCCAGTGATACGAGTAGCCACCAGGATTGGGCGGCTTGTTTCACGAATAGCCAATAGAGGATGGCGGTCCCTGCCAGAATGCTGAATCCGGCAAAGACCCGGCTGAAGCCTTGGCCAAACCCCCAAAGTGCCCCTTCGTTGAGGTTTGTCCAATAGCAAAAGCGAATGTTGTCGGCGAAGCCAACCCATTCCCATTCGGTCTTGCCGGGATAGCCAACCATGTTGAAGACTGCGTGTTTCGACCAGAGATCCCAGCCTGCGGTGGACGACACGATCAGGGCGAAGGCAACATAGCGGCTCCAGCCAACGCGACTGCGTGAGGCTGGGTCATTGCCAAGAGCCAACGAGGAGGATGTGGGCGATGTCGTCGCTGGGCTGGTGACGTCGCTCGATGGATCCCCTGCTGGTGCACTCACGCTGTAGCCTACTTAGCTGATATACGAACTTATCGGAAAACCCGGTGCGGGGAGCAGGCCTTAACGGCATGTCCGAAAGCGTGGTTGTACCATTACAACACCGCCGCATCAAAGGGGCCTGAATAAGTTCTACGCGGTGAAGATCCCTCGCTGACGCATTGGGCTACAATTTGTTGAGATTGCTCTCTGTGGGGCAAATGTTTTTTTATCGGACGCAGCCTGATGCTACACCGGACGGATAGTCGCAATCACATCTCCGTAGCCCGAAGCGTCAGCGAGGGAGATCGTCAGGCACAACCCGGCCCACGCGAACTCAAGACCACCACGAAAATCGATCGCTCTGTTTACCGGCCTTCTTCTTTGAGTCGTTCGCATTCGACGCAGTTGCGAGCATAGGGAATCACCCGCAAGCGAGCCTTGGGAATAAGCGACTTTGCGGCTGTCTTGCCAGTCTGCAGGCAGCCTTCGCAGATGCCGTAGTTCCCTTCGAGAATTCGAACCAGGGCCGCATCGATTTCGTCGAGGACTTCCTGTTCATTCTCGACACGGCGGAGAGCGAATTCCTGCTCGTAGGTTTCGCTGCCCAGCTCAGCCAAATGGGTCGGCGATTTCGACTCGGACCCATTCTCGTTTTGGCTAAGGGCCTCGTCGGCCATGTGCTGCACATCGCCGCGGATGCGTGCTCTTAGCGTGACGAGCAACTGCCGAAACTCATCGTGCTCGTGTTCAGTCTTTTTTTTGGTCGTCATAAGGCACCGTAAGGGGCGCTGCAAGCAAATTCCTGGGGCCAGTTTGGCCACCAAAGAAGCCTTTGGCTGCAGGATTATGAGAGTCGCGGAAAGGGGGAATCAAGCACGTGGCCTTATTTCCTACGCTGGAAAGTCGGGTTTTGTGGGAGTTTGTCGGGATATTCCCCCTTTTCCGGGCGATTTGCAAATTCTTCCTAAAGCTCTAACTCAATGCTATGGAAGAGTTTGCTACATTTTGGCCGATGCCCCTCGACGGGCTGCCTATGATTAGGTGTTTTGTTTGGCCGCGGCCGCGGAATGCCCAATGGCCCAAGTTTCCCGTGCTGGAAAGCCCCTATCGATGCCGACTCCTGCTGCTGAATCAAATGGCCCTCCTCAGGTGGGGGCGAAAGCTCCTGCGTTTGACCTCCCTGCTTTCCCGGAGGCTGAAATTGCCGTTAAGGGGAAGGTGAAGCTGAGCCAGTTCAAGGGGAAACAGAACGTCGTTCTTTATTTTTATCCCCGCGATAACACCCCCGGGTGCACGACCGAAGCCTGCGAATTCCGCGATCATCTGCCAACGTTTGCTGCTGCCGACACGGTGGTGCTGGGGGTGAGCGACGACCCGCTGGAGTCGCACCAGAAATTTGCCGAGAAGTTTTCGCTCCCATTTCCACTGCTGGCTGATGTCGACCATGTGGTCGCTGAGAAGTATGG
>JAIXVG010000044.1 GCA_027483145.1 Planctomyces sp. | reverse complement strand
TGAAATGGCCTCTGGTAGTTGCTTCAAAACCCTCTGGCGGATGAAACGGCAACATGATCTGCCAAGCAACACCTGCCACCAACCGGGTTTTGAAATGGCCTTTAACTTTCCCCGAAGGCTGCGCTGGTTGATGATTCATCAGCACCACAACAACGCTCGTCTCTTTCAGGAAACGATTCCTGCCGGAAACAAAATGCTTCGATGGTTTTGGGCCTTCTGGCTTTTGGTCATCGCCGGCTGCGATACCACAGTGCGCGCTCCGGCCCAGGTCGCCAAAGGCCAAATCGAAAGTGGTGGATTGGCCACGGAGAGGCCCACCACTGCAATTCCCGACCCACGTTCAGACCTGACTTCGTCGACCGCGCCCACGATCGTCGGGCCTTTCTTTTCCGACGTGAACAGCGAACTTGGCTTCAACTTCACCTATGACAACGGTGCTTCCGGGAAAGTGCTGATGGTTGAAGCGACAGGTGGGGGAGGAGGCTGGTTGGATTTCGACCGTGATGGCCTGCTTGACATCTATGTCGTGCAAGGTGGCAACCCGGTTTCGCCAAAACCCTCTGGGGAGCCAAGCGATCAGCTGTATCGCCAAGTGCTGCCCGGCCAGTTGATGGCAGTTACTGAAGGAGCGAATGTCAAAGAGAACGCTTATAGCCAGGGAATTGCTTCCGCTGATTTCAATGACGATGGTTTTGATGATGTCTATGTGACCAATGTCGGCCCTAACGCTCTGCTGAAGAATCAGGGTGATGGAACGTTTTCAGACACGAGCAAATCGGCTGGGGTCGACAATCCGCTGTGGAGTTCAAGTGCCGCATGGGGTGACCTTGATGCCGATGGGGATCTTGACCTCTATGTTTGTAATTATGTCGATTATGACCCGTTTCATCCCATCCTTTGTGGAAGTGACGGCCGCCCGGGGACCTGCCATCCCGGAAATGTCCCTCCAGTCCCCGATGAGTGTTACTTCAATTCTGGCGATGGGACGTTTCTTCCCGAGGCAGGTCGGCGTGGGTTAGTAGGCCAGGGTAATCGTGGGCTAGGGGTGGTGATTGCCGACCTGAACAACGATGCGTCACCAGATATCTATGTGGCCAACGATACGACCCCCAATTTTCTGTTCGTTAATGATGGCCGGGGAATGTTCGTCGAGTCCGCCCAGGAGCTGGGCTGCGCGGTGAGTCGTGAAGGGCATCCTCAAGCCAGCATGGGGCTCGCGGTCGGTGACTATGACAATAATGGGTTTCTTGACCTCTACAGCACTCATTTCGCCAAAGAATCGAACACTCTCTACAAGAATTTTGGAAGTGTTGGCTTCCAGGATGTCACTGGAATCGTCGGGCTGCATGCCCCCACGCTGGCCAACCTCGGTTTTGGAACTTTGCTGGAAGACTTTAATCAGGATGGAAAGACCGACTTGATGGTCGTCAACGGGCACATTGATAACTGGCAGCACAAAGGGGACAAGTATGAGATGGAATCTCAGTTGTTTTGCTTCAATGGGACTCGGTTTATCGAAAAGTCGGCAGATGCTGGAGAGTACTTTCAACGAAAGCTGATCAGTCGCGGGTTAGCGAAAGGGGATTACGACAATGATGGTGACTGGGACTTATTAGTTGTGAATCAGAACACTCCGTCAGTCGTTTTGCGGAATGACTCGAAGCGGGGGCATTGGTTAAAGCTGCGATTGGTGGCAATTGGAAACCGCAGAGGCTGGGGAACCAGGGTCGCCGCCACCAATGATTCACAGACCCTTACCCAGGAGCTAGTGGGTGGGTCGAGTTACTGTGCAACTCATGAAGCTGCTCTGATTTTTGGCTTTGGAAGCAACGATCATGCGGTTGACTTGGCAATTCGCTGGCCCAACGGCAATCAGCAACACGTGTCAGGTGTAAGCGTCGATCAAGAACTGACTATTCGTCAAGAGGAGGTGACCAACGGGGCCAGCCATGCGGTTGTATTGGCCGAGCATCAGGTCCTTCGAACTGTTTTGGGGGAACGCGACTCGATTGGTGACTAGCAGGTGTTTGGAAACCGACTGACGCGGTGCTGCTACACCGTCGAGCAAGGTTTCTAACACGGTGAAACATGGTTTCTAAATGGTATAATCGGGTTCCAATACAGGGCTGACCGAGTTCTTGGATTAGTTTAGATTGGCATTAGCCCCAACAAGAATTGCCTAGTCGTCGAACAGGTCGTTAGAAGTGATTTTGAGCGGTTATCCGTTCTACGTGTGGTCAATGTGATGAAAACGGTGAGCGCGGTTAGACCATAGTTTTTGCGGATGGGCATCAGCATGACGATACCGTTACCGCCAGCCCGAAGTGCCGCTGCAACTTCGTCTTTTGCGTTACCTTCGGTTTACCGGCCAACTGGGAAATGGCTAGTGCTGATGGTGATCGTCGTTATTGCAGTCGCCGCAGCGATCTGGGGGGGTGCTCAGCTAAGACATCGGTACCTGGTTTCGACGTACAAAGCAGAGTGCCGCCAACGTAGCGACTCACGAAGTTGGGGAGCTTTGAAGCTGGCAGCCGACAAGCTTCTTCGTGTCGATTCTACATCGGTTGATGGCTGGCTGTTCCGGGCTGAAGCCGCAGAGGCTGAACAGGATTGGGAACAGTTTTGCAAATGCCTGGGACAGGTGCCGCTGAGCGATGTTCGCATTATCCCCTCATTGCTGCGGAAAATGCAGACCGAGTTTGGGCCGCTCAATCGGCCATTCGAAGGCCTGCAGACATGCGATGCCATTCTGAAGATCGACAATCGCGTGCTGCTAGCTCATAAGCAGGGAATTTTCTTCTGTGCGATGACACTGCAACGATCGGAGCTGGTTCGCCGAGTCCGGCAGGCGATCCGTACCGGTCGAGAGTCACCGGAATCTTACGTGTTTCTGGCAAGTGTCAGTTGGCAGACAAACTCATCGGCTTATACTCACGCCACGACCTGGCTAAAGTCGAATCCCGAAAACGAAATCCTGACTGTTGCGCAGGCACTCCCCGTTTACAATTCCGAGGCCAAGTCTGATTTGGAACACGCGACAACCTTTCAACATGTCGCCACTGCGGAAGACTTGTTTGTAAAGTTTCCGGGTAACCCGGAACTGACCGCGTTCTTTCTGGATCGTGCGATCAGTGATGGTGACGTCGAACGAGTGCGAGCGTTACTCGCAGGTCTTTCGGCGGGAACACTGCAAACCGATGCCCGCTTCTTGAGGGCTCAAGCCTGGGTCCATGATGTTGATGGCCACCTTGACATGGCTGAGCAGTCACTAAAGGCAGCACTTGTCGTCGATCCTTACTGGTGGCAATTGCATCACCAGCTGCAGGATGTTTTCCGGCGATTGAATCGGCCTGTTGAGGCAACCGAGGCGCTCAAAAGGTACAAGGCGGCCATCGAACTGGCGGTTTGTGTACGAGGCTTGAAACGGTACGAGCAAAGTTTTGAAGATCCTCGTTTTTCGCAGTTGATGTTAACCATGGCTGAACTGACCGACGACATGGAAGTGTTGCAGGCTATTCGGTCGCGACTTGCCAATTAGCCAAGTCCTTGCGAAGTTATCCATAGAACGTCGACTACGACAGTGAGCTTACTGCTGTTACTTCATTTTTAAACCAACCAAGGCAATACACTGGACACGCAGCTAGTCATATGATCAATTCAATTGAATAAACTTCCCGAAACCACTCTCTTGTTTTAACCACCCCCGTTTCGTCCTCTCAACATCAAGGAGTTTGTAATGCGTTCATTTGTTTGCGTACTGATTGTCTGTGTCGCCGGCTGTTCATCCTCGGGTCCCCCAGCCCCCAAACTCTATCCAGTGACCGGCAGTTTAATGGTTGATGGAAAACCGATTCCGAATACCACCGTGATGCTGACCCCAGTCGATCTGTCTTCGAAAGCTCAGCCAGCGATCGGGCGGACAGACTCTGAAGGGAAGTTCAAGATTTCGACAAACGGCAACCGCGGAGCGACTTCCGGACAGTTTAAGGTTGTTCTGGTCCCAGATGGCGAGGTAGCGATTCCCGAACCATCAACAGCCTCAAACGAAGATCCCAACACCAAGTCCAAGAATTCGTACATTGCTAGTATGGAGGCCAAAACCAAGCCGAAGCCCGTCCTGAAGTTTCCCAAGGAATGGACTGCAGCAAAGACTTCGCCAAAAACAATCGAAGTCAAAGAAGAGGCTCTGGTAATGGATATCGATATCTAAGGGCTTGCCCGACAACCCTTTGATGCAGTAATGCTGCAGAGTCTGAACAGGGTTTTCGGACAGGGCGAACCGGGTTCTCGCATAGGTTCCAAATTCAGGGACCGGATTCTTCACACCGAGCCACGTCATATGGCCTTGGGAGATGCTCGCATAGCGGGGATCACCCAAGGCCATTTTTGCGTAGTTTGCCGATGGATCAATCGCGAACATCGAATTTCGGATGCAGGTTGTCGCGACAGTTGGCCGCTCCGGGAAACCAACTTTGGCCGACTTGCGTGGACGACCGTCTTCGCTCCCAAGCCTCCTGGTTGTGCTTGGCGCGAAGAGTCTGGCAATACGGATTGTGCCAGCGGGAAGTCGAGTTCCGGGCGTGCGGTGTATCCGTTTTGCAACGGGTACACGTTATGAGTGTTGCCAAAAAACAACGAGTCTTGTTGGGAATCTCAGCCCAATCGTAAAACCAGTGGCAGACTACCTATATTGAACAGTTTAGAGTGCGGGATTGCGCCCACGCCCCATCACTATCTGCCAAGAATTATGATTGATTCTGGAAGATAATGGAGTTTCAATGACCGTTATTGATTGACTTTGGGCTGAATTCATCGCACATTGAGTATATGGGAAGTTTGCGAAGTTTTTTCAGATACGATTCTTGAGCGAAAATCGGTCAAACGAGCAGATTCCGTCATGCTGTTAGATAAACGACGCGTTGAGATTCTCGATATCGTGGAGCGGAACGGCTTTGCCTCGCTCCATGAACTCGTCGAGCATTTGGGCGCTAGCGAATCGACCGTTCGCCGAGATCTCGAATATCTCGATGGCCTGGGGCACATTCGCCGTCTGCGTGGGGGAGCAGCCTACACTGGCGAGTCGATCACTCCCTTCGAGGAGCGGACCGATAAGGCGAAGTTGCAGAAGCAGCAAATTGCGCGGTACATCGCTAGCAGCATTCAGCCGGGCGAAACCGTGCTCCTTGATGGTGGCACGACCACGCTCGAAGTAGCGCGATGTCTGCAACACAAGTCACTGCAGGTGGTCACTAACTCGCTTCCAATCGCGAATCTGCTGGTCAACGCTCCCGAGATCGAGCTGATTTTCGTGGGGGGCTACCTCTATCCTCGAACTGGGGTTGCTCTGGGTGCGGTCGCGACGGCTGCCCTGCAGCAGTTGCATGTTGGGACGCTGATTATGAGCGTCGGCGGGATGACCGAAAAAGGACTGTTCAACAGCAACACTTTATTGGTGGAAGCCGAAAGGCAAATGATCGCCGCTGCAGAGCGAGTGGTCGTGGCTATGGATAGCGGCAAGCTGGGCCGGTCGGCCCTGGTCCATCTGTGCGAACTTTCAGCCGTCGACGAGATGGTGATTGACGCCGGTTGCGACGAACACTGGAAACAAATCATCGAGGGAGCTGGTCTCAAGCTTTCGATCGTTCCGAATGAAAGAGCTTAAATGAGTAGCGCCGCCACATCATTATCCCGAGCCGATATCGAGCAGGTTGTTCGTTCGGTCCTGTTGAAACATCTCGGCGGGACTCCTGCAGCCGAACCTCAGCAGCCAAACCCGCTGATGGTCAACATCTCGGCCCGGCACGCGCACCTGACCGAAGAGCATGTCGAGATCTTGTTTGGCAAAGGGGCCACCCTAACTCCCATGAAGTGGCTTTATCAAGACGGCTTTTATGCGGCTGAGCAGACCGTGGCCGTGGTTGGGCCGCGGAAGCGAATGTTGCCCGATGTGCGGGTGCTTGGCCCTTGCCGCAATGCATCGCAAGTCGAGCTGGCCTTCACCGATGGCATTTCCTTGGGAATCGATTTACCAGTTCGTATTAGCGGTGATCACACCGATACGGTTGGTTGCGTGCTCGTTGGCCCTAAGGGGGTCGTTGAATTGAAGTCGGGCGTGATCAGGGCCATGCGGCATGTTCACATGAGTCCAGCCGACTGCGAATTCTATGGCGTTAAGAATGGTGACAAGGTTCACTTGAGAGTCGAATCACCTGCCTGCACGACTGTTCTTGAAGATCTGGTCGTCCGTGCAGAAAAAACAGTCAAGCTCGAAGTTCACCTCGATACTGACGAAGGTAACGCGATCGACCTCGAACACGCGACAAACGTCGAGTTGATTAAGCCCGAGCCATGTGCTTGTGGGCATTGATGATTGGTTGGGAGTTGAGAGTTCAGGGTTGAGGAAGAAAGAGGACGGGGAATAGAGGGGGCAAATGATTGCCTTTTCCCTCAACTCTAAACTCCCAACCATTCGGAGATTTGTGCCAGGGATGGATGTTGTTGGAAGTCGTTCTAGAAGTGGAGAGTTGCAATCATGGCAAAGTCGATGGAAGCGCTGGGGATGTTGGAAACCAAGGGGCTGGTCTGTTTGATCGAAGGGGTCGACGCCATGCTCAAGGCGGCCAACGTTCAAATGGTTGGCTGGGATAAGGTTGGTAGCGGTTTAGTGACCGCGTTCGTTGTTGGCGATGTCGCTGCAGTTAAGGCTGCTATCGACGCCGGTGCCAGCGCTGCGAGCAAGATTGGCGAAGTGGTCAGCGTTCAGGTCATTCCTCGTCCACACGAAGAATTGATTGCTGTTCTGCCCAAGGCCAAGAGCACTGCGGCTGCTGTCTAGTACAGCGAACGTTTCCCGTGCCGGAAACACAAGTCCGGGATGCCCATTGGCGCCGGAATGTTAGATGTCCCATTTCTGTTGAATTCCACTTGAGAAGCAAGTGGCCTTAAGGAATATCATGAGCGGCGAAGCGATTGGATTACTCGAAACAAAAGGGCTGGTTGCTCAAATTGAAGCAGCCGATGCCATGCTGAAAGCGGCTAATGTGACGCTGGTCAAGCAGGTTCAAATTGGTGGTGCCTACATCACGACCATCGTTCGTGGTGACGTCGGCTCGGTTCGGGCTGCGATTGACGCTGGGAGTGCTGCTGCTTCGCAAATTGGCGAATTGGTCAGCGCTCACGTCATTGCTCGTCCAGAAAAGAGCCTGTTGGAACAGTTCCTGTAAATCGTCGGTTATCGCCAATAAAGACACTTTAGGAAAGGAGTCTGCCCATGAAGGTTCTTGTTGCGAATCTGGGATCGACCAGCTTTAAGTATCGACTGTTCGACTTAACAACCGAAACGCAATTGGCTCGAGGTGGGATCGACCGCATCGGTCAGCCCGCCAGCCAATGCTTCGTCGAGATTGGGACTCACCGGGAAGAAGATTCTCGGCAGGTGCTCGATCACGCGGCTGCAGTCAAGTTGTGCCTGGAGCATCTGACAAATCCGACATGGGGCTGCCTGAAGGATGTCGCAGAAGTTGACGGTATTGGCTTCAAGGCGGTTTTCGCTGGCAAACTGAGTGGCATTCGCCGAGTTGATGAAACACTGCTGACTGCAATGGAAGAGTTGTCGGACATTGCGCCGGCTCACAACCCTCCTTATGCGAAGGCAATGCGTCAATTGATGCAGGCCTTCCCTGGGATTCCGTTGGTGGCAGCACTCGAAACGGCGTTTCATGAAACGATTCCCGCAGAGAACCGAGCTTATGCAATTCCCTACCAATGGAATGAAGAGCTAGGGATTAAGCGGTGGGGGTTTCATGGGGCCAGTCATCGGTTTATCGGCGGGCGAATTGGTGCGCTGCTGGGGCGAGACGACTTGAAAGTGATTTCGTGCCATTTGGGGGGAAGCAATTCGCTCTGTGCTCTGAAAGGGGGCGTCTCGCAGGCTAATACCCTGGGGATGAGTCCACAGACCGGCTTACCACACAACAACCGCGTAGGAGACTTCGATCCGTTTGCGTTACCAGTTTTGATGCGGGCGACCGGTAAATCACTGGCTCAACTGCTGAAGGAACTGGCCAACGAAAGCGGGCTGCTGGGACTGTCTGGTCTTAGTGGAGATGTACGAGATCTGGAGCAAGCTGCTGCCAGTGGCAACAAACGGGCAGACCATGCACTCAAGGTCTTCACGCAGTCGATTAAGCAATACATTGGGGCCTATTTGACCGTGCTGGAAGGGGCTGATGCCATCGTGTTTACGGGGGGCATTGGCGAAAACAGCCAACGGGTTCGACGTGACGTGTGTGCAGGCCTCAAATGGGCCGGTATCGAACTTGACGAGAACCTCAACAACAACCTTCCGAGAGGAGCCGAAGCCTGCATTTCCACCCCAACCAGCCGCACCGCAATCTGGGTCGTTCCCACGAACGAAGAGATTGTGGTAGCGAGGCAAACGGCGGAATTGTTGAAAGACGAATGATTAGGGATGATCGATTATGGATGAAGACGAGAAGGGCAATAGTGGCCGTTGGGATAGGGGGAAGCGATGACGTTTCCGTTCGAGCGGTTGGAGGTGTGGCAACGGGCGGTTGATTTGGCGGTGGTCGTTTACAGGTCGACGGCGAGTTTTCCAGCAGAGGAGCGTTTTGGATTGACAAGCCAACTGAGGCGAGCCGCTGTTTCGATTAGTGCGAACATCGCCGAAGGAAACAGCAAAACCTCCGGAAAAGACGCAATTCGCTTTTTTTCGAGATCTCCTTCGGCTCATTGATGGAAGTGATATCGCATTTGCAAGTTGCTCAGCGATTGGGGTTCATTGATGAAGAAGGTTCAGGCGAATTACGAGTTCAAGCGGAAGTTGTGGCTCGCATGCTTAGCGGACTAAGACGAAGTCGGCAAGACGGCCCGCAAATGTAAGTGGCTCTTCTGCCCATCATCCATAATCAATAATCCATCATCTCTGATCATTCAGGCTTCCCATGTTTATCGCACGTGTTACCGGCAGTTTGGTGGCTACACAAAAGGTTCAGTCCATGGTGGGACAGAAACTTTTGATTGTGGAACCACTTCGCATTCAAGAGCAGGGAGGCACCCAGTTGGTGGGGACTGGCCGCACATTTATTGCGGTCGATACCGTCGGCTGTGGCGAAGGGGAACTGGTTCTGATTGTGCAGGGGTCGAGTGCTCGCATGACGCCTGAGACAAAGCCGTTGCCCGTTGATGCAGCCGTGATTGGGATTGTTGATACGGTCAGCGTCGGCGGTAGCCAGTTGGTGTCGAAGTAGCGTGGGGGGTGCTCAGATGAACGTTGATAGCCCAGAGAATACTCCTGAAGAAGCACCGACCGAGAAACACATGATTGCTGTTTCTCAGCTAATTACCGTCGCGATGGCAATGGGGATGATGACGTTTGCACTGGTCGCTGCGTTAGTGGCATTCAATGGGAATAAACCGCAGCCGAACAATATTGGGCCGATTCCGCTTGAGTACCTGTGTGGGGCCGCTCCTGTCCTAGGGTTGGTAGCCATGCTGACAATGCGACAAATCATGCAAACAGTATTGATTGGTCAGCTGCGAACTGCAGACAAAACAACCTGGAACGACAGTGTTAAACAGGCGTACCAACCACAAATGCTTATCGGACATGCCTTCTGCGAAGGAGCAGGCCTTTTTAGCGGTATCGGGTTCTTGATTACGCGCGAATGGTGGCTTCTAGGCCCAATGGCCTTGGCCCTTGCAGGCATCCTCTTCCGTTTTCCAACCATGACAGGCTACGAGGCCTGGAAGAAGTATATCGTCGAAACAGCAGCAGCCTGATAGGGACTGACAACCAACCGAAATCGTTGTCCCCTCAACTCTCAACTTAGAACTTTCAACCGGAATCATTGACCATGCAGGCTAACGAACAAGCAATTCGACAAGTCGTTCAGGAAGTCCTCGCTCAACTGGGGAAATCAGTGCGACCCACCGCCAGCGAAACTCGCACCGATGGGGACTGGGGCGTTTTCCGCTCGGTTGACCAGGCTGTTGCGGCTGCCAATGAAGGCTTCGCTGCCCTAAGCAAGAAGGGGATCACCGCCCGCAAGCAAATCATCGATGTGGTGCGGTCCATCTGCAATCAACAGGCCGAAGAACTCGGGCGGCTCGAATTCGAAGAAACAAAAATCGGCCGGCTTGACCATAAGATCGAGAAGCTGCAGATTATTCGCCTGGTCCCTGGCTGCGAATTCATCGAAACCGAAGCTTACCAGGGAGACATGGGTCTGACGACGATTCAATACACCCCGTTCGGCGTCATTGGGGCAATTACACCAGTGACCCACTCGCTGCCAACCCTGGCGGGAAATGTGGTCAGCATG
>JAIXVG010000179.1 GCA_027483145.1 Planctomyces sp. | reverse complement strand
GCCTCAAGGGTCACCTCTCCAGCACCAACGGGTCGGGCTTTGGCGATCGCCAAGACCACTGCGATGATCAGTCAAGCATCGTCTGCAACAACGACTCGAATGGCGAAGCACAGTAAGGCAGAATGATGATGGATTAAAGATGATGGATGATGGAAAGAGCGAAGAGCAGAAAACCAGAGCGACTTGATTCCTGGCTTGCTCCATAATCCCTAATCAATGATCACCCTTCCACTCCACCCTCGGGACTGCACCCCCGAGGGTGTTGGCGTTTTTGGATTGATGCGATTGGTAAGCCGGGGGTCAAGTCGGAACACTTTGCGTTGCCGATTCACTACGACCGAGTTGGGAATGGCTGTTTGAGCCGGGAGTGCAACTGAGTCACGAACTTCGATCGGTGGGATACAACGAACAAAGACAACTGACCAAATGCGGTATCTGGAAGTCCTCGGCTAACGGAGACGGGGGACCTGCGGCTAATAAGCAGTTTTGCCCAAACGTATAGAGGATTCGCCTGGTAGCCGGGGTAATCGTTGGCAAGTGACTTGGAGCTGGAAGCCCAGAGGCCTTATCACAATGACGATGTCGAGCACAGGAACACTGGCAGACCACACGCAGACTGGCGTGTCCGACAGGCATTCGAGAAAACGCACTGCTGGACAAGCCAGCAGTAGCGCTGTGCATTTCCGATCATTGCACGTCGATGGTTACCTTCTCAATCTTGCCCGTGAAGGCGAATGGCAACTTGTAGGTAAAGTCCACGGCCGAGCCGGTGTCGATGCCAACATCTACACCTTCACCGAGTGAGAACTGAAGTGGAACCGTTTTTCCGAGACTCCCGTGACCGATCTTCTGGCCGTTGGCGGTGATGGTCACAGTCGCCGACTTGCCACGTTCTCCGGGTTTGCCATCGTACGCCACATTCACATTGAGGGCGACTTTTCCCTTTGGGAGTGGTTCCGAAGCAATTGTGAATCGCTCGATGGCGAGCATGTTGTAGACAAAGTGGGCTTTGCCATCGCGGAGGTAGAGCCCATAGCCACCAGTGAGGCCGCCGTGAGTAAAGATCATCCCCTCCGCTCCGACATCGGGAATTTCGATGTCGGCCGTCACCGAAAACGACTTGTTCAATACTTGTGGGGACGCACCGTCCGGTAGCGCAATCTGGCCGGGGTAGTACACAAACTTATTGCGATGTCCAGCGAGGCTGGGCCGGCCCTGGAGTTCGGCGTTCAACCGTTCGACGGCACGCCAGTCGAGCGGCAGGACATTGTATTTTTCCGCTTCCTTCCAGAAGAGCGATTCGAGTTCCCTGACCTTCTCTGGGAACTTGGCCGCCAAATCTTCCGACTGGGAAAAGTCTTTATCGACGTTGTAAAGTTCCCACTTGGCAGTCAGTGGATCGAACTCGCCGCGAACCGGTGCCCACGGAACGAAGCTGCGGCACGAAGCCATCCAGCCGTCGTGGTACATCCCGCGATTGACGAGCAGTTCGAAGTACTGCGTTTTTCGTGTTTCGGGACTGAACTTGTCGGTAAAGGACTTCAGAAAGCTGACACCTTCTATGGGCTTCTGCTGGATTCCGTTGAGCATCTCTGGCGGCGTGATTCCGATCGCGTCATAGAGGGTCGGCACGAGATCGATGACGTGAAGGAACTGAGACCGAACGCCGCCCTTGTCTTTGATCTTCGCGGGCCACGAAATGATCATGGGGTTACGGGTGCCACCGAAGTGACTGGCAACCTGTTTGGTCCACTGGAAGGGCGTGTTCATGGCGTGTGCCCACGCACTTGGGAAGTGATTGAACCACTTCGGTCCGCCGATCTCGTCGATGTGCTCGAGGTTTTCTTCCCACTTCTCTGGAAAACCATTGAAGAACAGGTTTTCGTTGAGGCTGCCTTCCAGCCCGCCTTCGGCGCTGGCGCCGTTGTCGCCAACGATATAGATGAAAATGGTGTTATCGGCGTTTGGCAACTGTTTGACCGCATCGACGACGCGGCCCATGTGGTAATCGACGTTGGTGGCGTAGCCAGCGAACACTTCCATCATTCGCGAGTAGATCTTCTTTTGGCCGTCGTTCAGCGTGTTCCAGGCGGGCAACCCTTCGCTGCGGGCGGATAGCTTCGTCTCGGGGGGAATAACACCCATTGACTTCTGCCGCGCAATGGTTGCTTCGCGGTAGGCGTCCCAGCCACCGTCGAACTGACCTTTAAACTTATCGATCCATTCCTTTGGAGCATGGTGTGGTGAGTGATTGGCCCCCGGAGCGACATACAGGAAAAACGGCTTGTCGGGGGCAATGCTGGTGACTTTGCGAGTCCAGTCGATGGCCTTGTCGGCCAAGTCTTCTGTCATGTGGTAGTTCGGGTCGGCACTTTTTGGAACGAGGTTGCGGTTTTCGTAGAGAACGGGATCCCAGTGGTTCATGTCGCCGGCGTTAAAGCCGTAGAAGTAGTCGAATCCGAGGCCATTCGCCCAGCGGTCAAATGGCCCAGCCGTGCTCGTCTCCCACGCGGGGGTGTTGTGATTCTTGCCGATCCAGGCGGTCATGTACCCGTTCTGCCGAAGGACCTCACCAACGGTGCCGCAGCTGCGAGGCAAGACGCATGTGTACCCGTCGTAGCCGGTGGCGGCCTCAGTAATAACGCCGGTCGCAGCGGAGTGGTGGTTGCGACCGGTGATGAGCGCTGCTCGCGTGGGACTGCACAACGCCGTCGTATGGAAGCGATTGTACTTCAACCCGTTCGCAGCCAGCCTGTCCAGCGTCGGCGATGGAATGCCGCCACCAAAGGCCGAATATTGACCGAAGCCCGTGTCATCGAGCAGGATGAGCACGACATTCGGCGCGTTCTTTGGTGCCTTCACCGGCTGAGGGAATTGTGGCGGGTCGGAGTCCTTGTAGGTCTTACCGACCTTCCCCTCGAACATGAAATCGGGCCTGGGCAGAACGCTGGGTGTGCCCTCGGTCGGAGTATCGGCTTTCGGTTGTTGCGCAAACGCCACCGCGAGTCGGCCGGATGCGGCCAGCCAGCCGAGCGTACAAACGGCCGCAACGAGTGCGGCGCGAATCAGGGACTTCAAACGCATTGCGAATACCTCCAGGTGTTGAATTGTCACAGTGGACCGGAAAAATTCCATCCGCTATCTCCGACGAATGCTCACTTGAGTTCGACGGTCACTTTTTCGATCCTTCCGGTGAACGCGAACGGAGCCTTGTAGTCGTGGCTCACCGGGGTGCCGGTGTTCCGGCCAATGAGCAATCCGTACCCGGTCACCGCGCTGTATTGGCCAGCAACCTTAATGCCCTTCAATTCCCCCATTTGCTTGCCGTCCACTGACAACGTGACGCTGCCCAGGAAATAGTCCGGCTTCAAGTGCTTGTCCGTTGGCGTGAAATGAACGCTTAATGTGTGCTGCCCTGCCGGTGCCACCTCGTCGGACGACACGGCGAACTGGTCCAGCTTCAGGTAGTTGTGGACGTAATGGAACTTCCCGTCTTTGAGGAACAGCGTCCACCCGCCGAACTCGCCACCACTACAGGCGAGCACGCCCTCAGCACCTTTTTCCGGGATGGTGACGTGCGCTGTAATCGTGTGCTCGACGCCCAGAATCTGCGGCGCGGCTAACGGGTGCAGGATCGACGTGCCGGGGTAGTAGGTGTACTGCTTCTTCGGAATCGCCGCGACTGGCCGGGTTGGGTCGGCGGCGCGTTCGTACCGACGGTCGTCGAGCGGGAATACGTTGTACTTTTTCGCCTCGACATCCCAGAGCGCGATCAACTCCTTCAACTTCTCGGGATTCTTCTCCGCGAGGTCATTGGCTTCAGTGAAATCTACGTCCGTGTGGTAAAGCTCCCACTGGTCGTCTTCCCACGGCGTGTCCTTCTTGTGCCACGTCACCGCAGTCCAGCCGTCGGCCCAGATGGCCCGGCTGCCGAGCATCTCAAAGTATTGCGACTTCTTACGGGTCTTGGCGTTCGCGTCGGCGAACGTGTAGGCCATGCTGACGCCATGCATCGGCATCTGCTTCACCCCGTTCACGGAGGCGGGGGCCGGCAACCCACTCGCTTCCAGAATAGTTGGGACGACATCGGTGAGGTGGTGGTACTGGTTGCGGATCGCGCCGCTGTCCTTGATCTTTGCTGGCCACGAGACGATGAACGGGTCCGTGTTGCCGCCCGCGTGTGTGTCCTGCTTCCAACGCTTCAGTGGCGAATTGCCGGCCATTGCCCAGCCCATCGGGTAGTGGGGGTCGGTTGACGGGCCGCCCGCTTCGTCGAGCTTCTTGAGCATCTCCTCGACCGTGTCCGGAAAGTAATTCCGAAAACGGTCGGTGTTCAAGGTGCCGTTCTGCAACCCTTCCTGCGAAGCCCCGTTATCCGAGACAAGCATGATGAGCGTGTTATCGCGGAGGCCCATCTCATCGAGCGCGGCGAACACCCGACCGAGGTGCTGGTCAGCGTGCTCTAAGAAGCCTGCGAAGACTTCCTGGAGCCGACAGTAGACTTTCTTCTGGTCGGCGGTCAGGTTAGCCCATGGCTGGACGCCGGGGTTAGCTGGCGGCAGCACAGCGTCTTTCGAGATGATGCCGAGTTTCTTCTGCCGCTCGAACGTCTCCTCGCGGACTTCATCCCACCCCTGATCGAACTTCCCGTTGTACTTGGCGATGAACTCTTTCGGGGCGTGGAGCGGTGCGTGGGCGGCGGCGAGCGCGAGGTAGGTGAAGAACGGCCGGCCGGTATTCGCCTGCTGCTGGTCGCGAATATCTGCGATAGCGCGGTCGCAGAGGTCTTCGGTCAGGTGGTATCCGGGGCGAGTGGGCGTGTCGATGAAGTGGTTGTCCTGGACCAGCAGCGGGGACCATTGGTCGGTTTCGCCGCCAAGGAAGCCATAGTATTTCTCAAACCCCATGCCGAGTGGCCAGTGGTCGAACGGACCAGCCGCAGTGTACGCTGTATAAGGCGCAAGGTGCCATTTGCCGATGGCTGATGTGTTGTAGCCGTTCTGCTTGAGCGTTTCCGCAACTGTGGCCGCACTCTTCGGGATCGACCCGTAATTGCCCGGGTAACCGGTGGCGGCTTCGGTGATCGCGGCCATCGCGACCGCATGATGATTGCGGCCGGTCAGCAGGGCCGCGCGGGACGGCGAGCAGAGAGCCGTAGTATGGAAGTTGTTGTACCGCAACCCACTCGCCGCGAGTTTGTCGATGTTCGGCGTCGCGATGGGTCCGCCATAGCAGCCGAGGTGTCCGTAACCGACATCATCAAGGACAATGACCAAGACATTGGGCGCGCCTTCAGGCGCAGCAACTGGCAGGGCGGGCGAGAAGTCCGGGGTGGATACCTTATAGTTCGGACCGATCTTTCCCTTGAACTCCGGCGTGGGCGGTGGGAGCACGAAGCGATCAATCTTAGCTGTATCTTTCAGTTGAGCCGTCTTCTCTTGGGCATTAGCCACCAGCCAGCCGAGTGCGCAACCGGCCGCGATGAAAACGGCCGGCAAAATGAATTGCAATCTCATGTTTGTGCACTCCTAAGATGATGCGTCATTGGGCTAGGTTAGATCGCGGCCCAACGTATCATGAAGCCGTTACTTCTTGGTCAGCTCGAATGTGATTTTTTCGATAGCGCCGGTGAACTCGAACGGGGTCTTGTAATCTGGCGAGACTGGCGTAATCGAATCTCGGCCGACTTCGAATGGTTCTAACCCGTGGCGGAAGACCGATCGTTTTAGTTTGCCCTCACCGGCAGGGGTTCCATTCACGATCATCTTAAGCGTGCCGCCCCCTTCCCGGGTTCCGTTGGGGGTGAACTCCGTTTTCAAAGTCACCTTGCCTTCGGGGAGGGTATCCGAGCCAGCAATTGTCACGTCGGCGATGTCAAAAAACGTGTAACGGAAGTTCGGCTTACCGTCCTTAACGTAAAGCGACCAGCCCGCTGAGAACGCTCCGGCACAGGCGATTACGCCTTCTGCCCCACCCTTCGGGATGACGAGTTCGGCGGTGATGCTATGCGGGCGTGGGAAAAGTTGGGGGCCGATCGGTTCGGGCAGCCAGACGTTGTTGCCGTAGTAGGTCCAACTGGACCTCGGCTCACCTGCAATACGAAGCTTCGGGTCCATCCGCTCGGAGAATCGCGGGTCGAGCGGGAACACGCCGTACTTCATCGCCTCTTCCAGGAATCTGGCTTGAAGTTCCTTCAGTTTGGCGGGTTCCTTCTCCGCGAGGTTGTTGGCCTGACTGAAGTCTTCGTTGACGTTGTAAAGCTCCCACGGGGCCGTCATGAAGCCATCCCCGCGACCGGCTGTTTCCCAGGGGAGACCGTACTTGCTGCAGGCCACCCATCCATCATGGTAGATGGCCCGGTTTGTCGCCAATTCAAAGTACTGCGTCTTACGCTGGTCCTTCGCGTTGGCATCGTCGAAGGAGTAGACCATCGAAACGCCTTCGATCGGCTTCTGTGGGATGCCGTTGACGATTTTCGGTTCGGGAATCTTGCACGCATCCAGGATCGTCGGTACCACGTCGATGACATGATGGAACTGATTGCGCAGCTCGCCTTTCGACTTAATGCCCTTGGGCCAATGGACAAGCATTGGGTTGCGGGTGCCACCGAAGTGGCTGGCGACCTGTTTGGTCCATTGGAAAGGAGAGTCCATCGCCCAGGCCCAGCCGACCGGCACGTGCGGCTCGCTGGTCGGGCCACCGATCTCATCAATGCGTTCAAGTGAACTCTCCAACCCAAGTTGAACGCCGATCAGGCTGGCGATCTCGCTGAAGGTGCCCTCCAGGCCGCCTTCAGCGCTTGCGCCGTTGTCACCGACAACATACATGACGAGCGTATTGTCGAGTTCACCGGAAGTCCGCAGGCTGTCGATGAGGCGTCCGACTTCGTGGTCGGTAAAGGCCATGTAGGCTGCGTAGTTCTCCATGAGTCGGGCGTAGACCTTCTTTGCATCGGCCTGCTGATCGTCCCAGGCGGGAATCTCCTCAGGCCGCGGCGTAAGCGTTGTGCCTTTGGGGACGATGCCCATTTCGATTTGCAAGGCGTGCGTCAGTGCGCGCTGCTTGTCCCAGCCGTGGTCGAACTTGCCGATAAACTTTTCGCGCCACTCCGTGGGGGCATGGTGCGGCGCATGAACGCCAGACGTGCTGAAGTAGTTAAACCATGGCTTGTTCGGGTTAGCAGCCCGGATGTTGCGAGTCCAGGCGATTGCCTCATCAGTCATGTCAGTGGTGAAGTGGTAACCCTGCTCTGGTGACTTCGGCTGGGGGACCCAGGTGGTGTTGCGGTATATCGTTGGATAGTACTGGTGAGTTTCCCCCTGGTTGAAGCCATAGAAGTAATCGAAGCCAAGGCCGGTGGGCCAGCGGTCGAATGGGCCAGCCGGGCTGATGTCGGGCTCTGGCGTGTTGTGCCACTTGCCGAACATGCCCGTCGCGTAGCCATTGTCACGCAGCATCTCTGAAACGAGTGCCGTGCTCTTCGGAATAATGCCCGTATACCCAGGATAGCCGGTTCCCATTTCAATGATGACTCCGGTGCCACAGCTATGGTGGTTCCGTCCCGCAAGCAGCGCGGCCCGCGTTGGACTGCATAACGCCGTCGTGTGGAACCGCGTGTACTTGAGACCATTGTTGGCAAGTTTGTCCATATGGGGTGTCGGAACCGGTCCGCCGAAGGTCGAGCACATGCCGAATCCAACATCGTCGAGCAGGATCAGCAAAACGTTGGGACTTCCTTTCGCGGCGGTCACGGGCAAGGGGTAGCTCGGTGTAGAGTCCTTGTATGTCTCGCCAATGTTGCCCTTGAATGAGGGATCGGGCTTGGGAAGCTGAGTGGAAGCGGCCGAGGCGGGTTGCGGTTTCGTGTCCTGAGCGAACAGGTCGACCAACTGACCCGTCGCCGTTAGCCAGCCGAGCAGGCCCGAAACGGTGATCACGCCAAGAATGCTGAGATGAATTCGTCGAAGCATTTTAACTTCTCCTTATCTCGAAAAGATTGCCCACGTTCCAACTCTCAGCCACCCGCCAAACTGATTGCAGGCGAGGCCGTTGTATCGAAGTTTCAGCGGGAATATGACGGGCTGCTGAAAGGTGATCTTATCGCGACAGTGGTGAAACGAGGAGTCGGCGACACCTTTTTGAATCATTGAAAACTGATGACCCTGACGTGGGTTACGCTAAAGCCAACGGCCTAATACGAATCCCATGTTTCGCTTGCGGGCCTTCATCCCTTTTTGTGCTATCCACCTAATCTTCAGCATGATTGATTTTGCATGGGTGGGTTTCCAAAGGAGTCTAGCGCAGCGAGGCAGGGCCTGGATGTGGCGAACCATCATTCAGTACGAGAGCTGCAGCGAATTGGCGAGCTGGAAACAAGAGCCGATTTGGCCAAACGATTGCGGACGGTGTTGTTGGCCAAGTAAGGCTTTACGGCTCTCGATCAAAAAACTAAGCCAATAACCACTCAGAATATCTCGGCGGGGTCAGCGGAGTTGAGTTTTCGGACGGCGATGGCGCCGGAGAGGGCGCACATGCCGAAGGTCAAGAGAAGGACCTGCACGGCGCGGTCGGAGGTGGGGAAGATTGGGAGGAGAGTGGCCTGGCGGGTTAGCTCGTAGAGGGCGGCGGCGAGGATGGAGCCGGGGAGGAAGCCGCAGCAGGCGAGGATGCCAGCCTGGCTCAACACAATGGTTAGCAGGTAACGATCGGTGTAGCCCATCGCTTTGAGCGTGGCGTACTGAGGCAAATGGTTGGTGATGTCGGTATAGAGCATCTGGTAGACGATGGCGAAGCCGACGAAGCAGCCGACGGCAGTGCCGAGACTGAAGATGAAGCCAATGGGGGCAACTTCGCGCAGGAAAGCGTATTCCTTTTCGACCAGTTCGGCGGTGGTCATGACGAGGAGTTCTTTGCCGAAGAGGGCTTGCAGTTCGCGCTGAGTATCAGGGACGTTCGAGCCGGGCTTCAGTTTGACGACTCCCAGGTGAACAACGCCGGGGCGATGTTCGGGAAAGATGCGGAAGAAGTTGGTATCGCTGGTGATGACATTGCCATCCGCTTGAAAACCGGCACCCATGAAGACGATTCCGGCAACCCGCATTTGCCGGGTGTTGACTTCGGCAATGATGGTCTCGCCCCTACGGAACGCGGGGCCAACGGGGCCGAACTCGGGACGTGAGCCTTCGTCGAACAGCAAAAAGTCGGGTTCGCGGATGGCATCCCACGAGGCTTCCAGGCCGGTGGCATCGAAGACGGGGAACTCGGGGGGCATGCCGTAAACGAAGACGGCTCGCTTCTCGCCATTCCAGGGGTTTTTCCATTTAGCGGTAGCGTTATAGAGGGGCTGAGCCGTTTCGACGTTGGGGTGACCTAAGGCGCGCGACAGATGGACGCGAGCGATCGGTTCGAGCATGGTGAAGGTTTTGGTTTGCGGTGAGAGGAGTACCAGATCTCCCTTCAAACTGCGGGCCACGGCTGTCGCGCTGCGGTAGAGCGCATCGAGAAAGCCAAGCTGCATCCACATCAGGAGGACGGCGACAAGGACCCCACTGACCGCGGCCGCAAACTTGGTGCGGCTGTGCGTCAGTTGAAGCCAGGCCATCGGGAGGTGGGAAGACCAAGGGGGCATAGTGATTATGGATGATTGATGATGGATTATGGAGGAGGAAGAAGAAGAGGAGGAGGAGGAGAGGAAGACAAGAAGAGAGTGCTTAGGGGGTAGTGGTGATTGCGATTTCGACGCGGGCGTTGGAGAGGGATCGGACGCGGGTGCTATCGTCAGGGGCCAGCTTGATCCAGACTTCGACGACGCGGGCATCGGTGTCGGCAACTGGGTCGTTACTGAAGATGACTTTGCGTTTGACGAGTTGGCCGACCGTCTCGACCGTTCCGCTGAGAATGCTGTCGAGGGTTGGAACGCGAATGCTGGCAGCTTGGCCTGTGGCAACGCGGCCGATGTCGGATTCGTAGACTTCGGCCACGGCGTACATCTGGCTGGTTTGGCCGAACTCGCAGATGCCGCTGGTTGAAACGCGTTCGCCGGGTCGGGTATTGATGCGCAAGACCTGCCCTGCGGTTGGAGCACGGACTTCGGCGAGAGCGAGGTCGGCTTCAGTCATGGCGAGTGAGGCTTCGGCCTCGGCGACTTCGCGCTGGCAGAGAGCGATGTCTTCGGGACGGACTGTTTCGAGGGCAACGAGGGCCTCTTGTGCTTGTTCCCAATTCTGTTTGGCGACATTGAGGGCTAGCTCGCGCTGGGCGACCTGCTCTTGCGAAGCGGCTTGTTTGGCTTGAAGCTGCTTCATGCGGGCAAGTTCTTTCACGGCATGATCGTGCTCTATTTCGTAGCGTTCGACGATGGCGCGCTGGGCGAGCCTTTCGGCTGGTTTGGCTCCGCTACGGGTGACGGCCAGGCGCGCTCGTTTGACTTCAACATGGGCGCGAGCCTGATTGACGGCAGCAGAGCGGCGGTCGTAGGTATCGAGCGTGGCGATCAGTTCGCCCAGTTCCAGGCTGGCCCCTTCCTTAATGAGAAGCTTGGCCACGCGGCCGCTGGTGGAATCGGTGGGGACAGTGAGAGCAAGGACTTCGCCCATCGGCGCAATGCGGCCCCAAGCCCCGACGCGGTCGAGCGTGCGAAAGGTCGAAGCAGGTTTTGGTGTCCCTTTTCCGGTGATTTGCTCAGACAGGCCAAGCCCCATCGCCAGCGGGCCGACGGTGAGAGAGGCAAGGCCGATCCAAAGCCATTTGCGTTTGGGTCGGGAGGGGGTTGCGTTAGTGGTCATACGGACCTCCGACACCATTTGGGGAAGAGGCGTTCGGGGCGGGGTGGGCCGGTATTGAGTCAGAGTCGGCAAAGAGCTCGACTGGAGACGGAGCTAAAGCTGTGACGGCAGCCGGTGGTGGAGTGGCACCATAGGTACAGGCGAACATGTGCCGAACCAGTTGCTCGTAAAGGGGATCGCGTTCAGTTAAGAGACCAAAGTGATTCCAGAGGGAGAGGCCGTCGAGCGCGAGCCAGATGACCAGTTGTTCCATGCCGCGAGGGTCTTGCTTCAGAATGCGCTGCATTAACAGGTGGGCTTGTTCCCGGAACGAGCCAAGCAACTCGGGATTAACGACCGACGCGGTGACAACAGCCAGGAAGAGCTGTTCAGCTGGGGAGCGGGCCTGGACATCTTCGGCAGCAGGGGGATGCAGCTCGTTGAGCCAGGGGAACGCGGTCCGCATCATGGCGCGGCCGAGCCGGCCGGTGATCTCG
>JAIXVG010000471.1 GCA_027483145.1 Planctomyces sp. | reverse complement strand
GAAGAAATAGACACGCCCCTCTCGAAAACGCCGATAGCTGCTCATCTCAGGAGCATACCATTCATAGGTCGAATCCTGAAGGAAATCCGAAAGTCCGTGTCCGGGACGATTTGCAAGACATCGCGGTGGGTTACACTCCTGAAGTCGCTTCACCCACCCTACAGCACTGCGCCTCATGCATCCGTGGTCAGAGAAGACTCGCAGCCCAACAACCGTCAGGCACAGCCTGACCTACGTTTACTTGGCTTCTTGCGGTATTCCAGTTCGTCTGCTGTCATGTGAACATGCTCGAGCAAAGCTTCCACTTCGACGATTCGCACGGCTCACAGAGCCGTGGCACACAAGTTCAACATCGATTAACCGGGCCACCCCGCCAATTGGAGCTTGTCACAGCGGGAAAACCTTGGGGTCAAGCCAGGCAAGACGTAATCGACAAACTTGGTGAAATCGCACTAATCATCGAGAATGGAGGAACGCCATGATTCAAAAACGTCAGTTTTTCGAGTACGTCCCGGACTCAAACAACTTTACGGGAGTCGTTTTCGAAGATGATGAATATCATGAGCGCATAGTTGATTCGCATTTTCAGAATCATTCTCTGGCCCGTGAATGGCTCGCTCCTATCTGCATCGAAGCCGCATCCGATTCAGCTTCACAGCGATTAGGCGATTTTCCGAGTGTTTCTGACTTTTGCTGTGTTCCTCTAATCAGACAATGTGCCTGGAATGCGCTGGAACCCTTAATCAGCAAAGACTGCGAGGCCCTACCTGTCAAGCATCCGTTTGAAGGGCAATATCTGTTGCTGCACGCACTCCGAACGGTTGAAGCTCTCGATGACGCTAAGTGTGAGTTCAAGTATTACCCTCCTGGGTCTGGCAAGGTAACAGGTGTGAAGAAGTTCGCGTTCAGACCCGATGCTGTGCGCGACATTCACATTTTCAAGTTGCCGCGCCGGTATCAGTGCGGACTTTTTATTGATGAGAAATTCAAGTCGGTATGTGATAGTCATGGACTTGTCGGCCTCTTGTTCACCCCAGTACAGCAGGTTGAATAAGCACCAACGCCAATGGCACCATCGAAACCCGCTCGTATGATGGCTTGGGGCGGTTAATCAGCCTCAAAACGTTCGCCCCGGACAGCCCGAGTAGGGCAGGCTCCTGCCTGCCTTCCTCGGATGTTCACAGGCCTGATCGTTGCTAGTACGCTTCGCCGTGGTCGTCGGCTGTAACTAGAAACCTCGGCGTCGGGTGGCACTGGCGGTCGCTTTGGGCCGCCAGTGTCTTCGTTCCATCTTTACCCTGCTACTTCGCAGTCTTGGCCGCTGCGGCTCCCCACGCCATCTTCAACCAGCCCCCACCCCGCCAAGTGCCCCCCTTTTGTTCAACAACGCCCCCCTCTTCCCCCTCAACCCTCAACACTAAACCCTCAACCAAACAAACAACCCTCAACCAAATAAACAATTCTCGCGCAACCCCTCCAGATAGGTTGAGGGGACACATTTTCGTGCCTCCCCTCAAAACTTGGCCCGCTTGGTTCCTAAAATCTGCGAGGGAGGCAGCACGATGTCCTACTGGCCCAACACCCAAAAGTTCCGTTTCTCGACTCGCCGCCGCATCCAATCCTCCTCCACCCACCGCCCCGACCCCGCCGCAAATCACCCTGTTTCCCTCCCCGACTGCGAAATCCACCCCCCTGAGCACCCCGAATCCGGGTCTCCGAACCACTCCGCCCCCCCGACCATAACTCTTTCGCCAATCGCCAGTTGCAAACTCTCTTGCGGGGGTTTGTCAGACCTCGCACCAAAACGTAAACTTCAACGGGTTAAAAGCTTAACACAGCCAGCGAGTATCAGGATTCACATGTTTGACAAAGTCGGGGACGCCGAATTCATCTCGGGCGAACATCAGGTTTTGCGGTTCTGGAAGCAGCAGCACGTTTTTGCCAAGTTGCGTCAGCAAATCGCCGGGGGCGCGCCCTGGAGCTTCATCGATGGCCCGATGACCGCCAATAACCCGATGGGGGTCCACCACGCCTGGGGCCGCACCTACAAAGATGCCTACCATCGCTACCACGCGATGAACGGCCGCGATATTCGCTATCAGAACGGCTTCGACTGTCAGGGGTTATGGGTTGAAGTCGAAGTCGAAAAGCAACTCGGCCTGGGTGCCAAAAGCGAAATCGAAAAGTACGGCATCGACAAATTTGTCCACGAGTGCAAGAAGCGAGTTCTGAAATACGCCGCCATCCAAACCGAACAGTCGATTCGGCTCGGCTTCTGGATGGAATGGGATCAACCTGCCGAACTAAAGAAGCTGGCCGCCTCGGTTGGGACTGACGAGCCGGTCGAGTTTCAGCCCCCGCGCGGCCCCAAGGTCACCGACCAGGCCGAAAAAATCGTTGCCCGGCTGGGAAACCCCGAATGGGGCGGCAGCTACTTCACGTTTTCGACTGAAAACAACGAAACGATTTGGGCCTTCCTCAAGAAGTGCTTCAGCCGGGGGAAGATCTATCGGGGCCACGATGTCATGCCCTGGTCTGGCCGGGGTGGCAGCGCCTATAGCCAGATGGAAGTGGCCGACGGCCGCAAACTGACTGTTCATCGGGCCGCCTTCGTGCGCTTCAAACTGAAGGACGCCGACAACGAGTACCTGCTCGCCTGGACCACCACCCCCTGGACCCTTACCAGCAACGTCGCCGCGATGGTCAACCCCGACCTCGACTATGTGAAGCTGCGCGCCAAGAAAGATGGCGCCCTCTACTACTTTGCCAAAGACAACCTCGAATATCAGCGACTCGCCCGCGAGTTCAAAGAAGGCTTCGGCCGCCCCGAATGGATGTGGCCCAAGAGTTGTCCCAAGCTGAAGACCTTAAGCCAAATCTTCAAAGAGCAAGGTGGCTACGAGGTTGAAGGAGAAGTCAAAGGAACCGACCTCATTGGCCGCCCCTACGCTGGGCCGTTTGATGACCTGCCCGTCCAGTCACAACCCGGCGGCTTTCCCGAAGACGATTCCCTTCTCGATAAGACGGGCATCAGTTGCCACCGCGTCATCGATGGTGGTCGAGATTTCAAAGGAAGCCCCAACGTTGTGGCCGGGGAAGGAACGGGGATTGTTCATAGTGCCCCCGGCTGTGGAGATATCGACCATCAGATTGGCCTAGCCAACGAGTTAGTCGCCATTGCCCCGCTCGGCGAAGATGGCTGCTTCCTGGACGGCTTTGGCGAATTCACTGGTAAGAAAGCGACCGATCCCGCGACAGTCGATCTGATCTTCGCGAAGCTCAAGGAAAATGGCTCGCTGGTCGCTGTTGAACAGTACCCCCACATTTATCCCCACTGCTGGCGAACAGGAGACGAATTGGTCTTTCGCCTTGTTGATGAGTGGTTCATCAACATGGATTGGCGCGATGAGATCATGGACGTCACGCGGCAGATCGACTGGATCCCCAAAAGCATCCAAGGGGAAGAGCGCGAGCTGGAATGGCTCACAAACATGCGCGACTGGATGATCTCCAAGAAGCGCTACTGGGGCCTCGCCCTCCCAATCTGGCGCGATGAGGAATCGGGTGACTTTGAGGTCATCGGCTCGCTGGCCGAACTCAAATCGCGTGCACTCGATGGGGGTGAAGGCTGGGACGAGTTTGAAGGTCATACCCCCCATAAGCCCTGGATCGACAAGGTCAAGATTCGAAACCCCAAGACAGGCAATCTGATGTCACGGGTGGAGGACGTGGGTAACCCGTGGCTCGATGCGGGGATCGTTCCGTTTTCGACATTGGCCTACAACACCGATCAAGACTATTGGCAGAAGTGGTATCCGGCCGACCTCGTGAGCGAATGCTTCCCCGGCCAGTTCCGTAACTGGTTCTATGCGCTCCTGTCGATGGCGACCATGATGGACAAATCGCCCCCGTTCAAAACCCTGTTGGGCTACCGCCTGGTGATGAACGAAGCGGGAAAGCCGATGCACAAGTCGGACGGGACAGCCATTTGGTTCGAAGAAGCAGCCGAGCAGTTGGGCGTCGACGCAATGCGCTGGCTGTACTTCGCCCAGAACCCGGCCCAGGACCTGAGGTTCGGGACACGCTTCCCCGATGAGAAGGTGACGCTGCAAACGCCAGACGGCTCAACCGATGTGACCCTAGATGGTGTTCAAACCTGTCTCGTGAAGAGTGGCCCCGTTGACGAAGCGCGGCGGCAGGTGCTGATTCCGTTGTGGAACTCGTATGCATTCTTTGTGAACTACGCCCGGCTCGATGGTTTTGAGCCGACATTTGCCCCGGTACCGATTGCCGAGCGGCCGCAGATCGACCGCTGGATTTTGTCGAACCTGCAGGCCGTCACCCGGGATTTACGAGCAGCGTTTGATTCGTTTGATTCTCCCGAAGCGGCTCGAGTTGCGGCGGCGTTTATCGATGATTTGTCGAACTGGTACATTCGGCGAAATCGCCGCCGATTCTGGCGATCATCTTCCGAGCCAAGCACCAAGGCGGTCTTACTGCATGGGGTGAACGGTCCCGTCAGTTGGGATCAAGACAAACTGGCAGCGTATCAAACGCTGCATGAAGTGCTCGTCACGCTGACCAAGCTGTTGGCTCCGATCGTCCCCTTCCTGACCGAGCGGATGTATCAGAATCTAGTGGCAAAGTGGCCCGGTCTTGGAGAGCCCGCCAGCGTTCACCTTTGCCCGTACCCCACTGCCAATGAAGCGGTTTACAACGCAGAGCTTTCGGGAAGTATGGCCGCCGCTCAGCAAGTGGTGCGGTTGGGTCATAAGCTGCGGGAAGCAGCGAATCAGCGGGTGCGGCAACCACTGGCCGAACTGCGAGTGGCCGCCAGTTCGGCTGAAACTCGCGGTTATCTGACGGCACTGGCTGATGTGATTGCTGATGAGTTGAACGTCAAGCAAACAACCGTGCTGTCCGATTTGTCCGACTTGGTCAAATACACCTACCGCGCCAACTTGAAGACGCTTGGCCCCAAGTATGGTAAGCACCTGAATCTGTTACGGGAGAAGCTGGGGACAGTTCCAGCCGATTTATTGGCCCCGCTACGAAGTGGGCAAGAGGTGACGATCACGCTGGATGGAAACACCTTCACCTTAGCCCCGGAGGATGTTCAGGTTGGAACAGAACAAGCGGCTGGTTGGTCGTGCGGTGATGAGGGGGGCGTGCTAGCTGCTCTCAAGACCGAGTTGACCGTTAGCCTGGTTCAGGAAGGGATGGCTCGCGACTTTGTGAGGCATGTGCAGCAGGCCCGTAAAGACGCCAACCTGGAGATCGAACAGCGAATTCGGATCGGGGTTGAAACAGCCGATGACGCCGTGCGAGCCATGCTCGAAGACTGGTCGATCACCATTTGCGGCGAAACGCTCGCGAATTCATTAGGGACGGCGGTTGCACCTGCAAATGCCAAATCGGTTATGGTGGGGGAATGTGAAGCCTCGATTTGGATTGAAGTGGTCGAGTAAAGGCAAGCCAACCGAACGCTAGCGCGTTT
>JAIXVG010000456.1 GCA_027483145.1 Planctomyces sp. | reverse complement strand
GTGCTGCTTCGGTGTCGTCGAGAGCGGCTTCCGGGTCATCGACCCCTTCGACATAGGCCCGGAAGAACCCCGGGAACTCAACATGACGCCCGGTGGCTTTGAACTCGGCATCTCCAGCGGAGATCGTGACCGTTTGAAATCGCAGTTGGGCTTCGGCCATCTGGGTCGCAACGGTTCGCTTCCAGATCATGGCATAGAGGGCTGCTTCTCGGCCCGACAGTCCTAGTTCATCGGCAGTCTTCATTTCGGTCCCGGAAGGACGAATCGCTTCGTGCGCCTCTTGGGCCGACTTCGATTTGGTGGTGTATTGCCGCGGCTCGGGGCTTAAGTATTCGGTCCCGTATCGTGACGTAACGCAGTTGCGGGCTGCGCTCAGGGCTTCCTGCGACAGGTTGACGCTGTCGGTACGCATGTAGGTGATGTGACCCTCTTCGTACAGCCGCTGTGCGACCTGCATTGTTTCACGGGCGGTGAGGTTGAGCTTGCGGTTGGACTCTTGCTGCAGGGTGCTGGTGGTAAAGGGGGCGTATGGCTTCCGGTTTTGGAGCCGCTGCTCGACGTTTGAAACGGCCCACTTCGCGGTCTTCAGGCGAGCTTCTGCTGCTTTGGAAGTAGCCTCGTCGAGGAGCAGGACATCGGCATCGGCTTTCAGTTTGCCGGTTGCTTCGTCAAAGTCGCGCCCTTGAGCAACTCGTTTACCGCCAAGAGTGGCTAGTTCGGCGGTGAATGTGGCCTTTCCGTTAGTAACCAGGGTGCTTTTGAGGTCCCAGTAGGTCCCTTTGCGAAACGCAAGCCGTTCGAGCTCGCGCTGGACGAGGACTCGCACCGCGACCGATTGGACCCTGCCAGCAGAGAGCTTGGGGGCCACTTTTTTCCACAGCAGAGGGCTAAGCCGGTAACCGTAGAGGCGATCGATGACTCGGCGGGTTTCCTGGGCCGAGACGAGGTCTTCGTCGAGCTGCCGCGTGTTTTTGAGAGCTGCCAGAATCGCGTCTTTAGTGATTTCCGAAAAAACCATTCGCTTGATCGGGACCTTGGGTTCCAGAAGCTGAATCAAATGCCAGCCGATACTTTCCCCTTCGCGGTCCTCGTCGGTTGCGACAATCAGTTCGCTACAAGTCTTGAGAGAGTCTTTCAGTTCCTTGACTAGCTTTTTCTTTTCACCTGGCACTATGTACAGAGGTTCGAATGCTTGTGTGACGTTGACTCCCAGGCCGGCCCAGCTTTCCTTTTTGAGTTCGGCGGGAATCTCGGCAGCGCCGCTGGGGAGGTCACGAACGTGGCCCATGCTGGCCCGTACGATGTAGCTGTCCCCCAAATAGCCCCCAATTTTCTTGGCCTTGGCGGGGGATTCGACGATCACCAGAGCTTTATGTTGTTTGCCAGCCACTAGAGAACTTCCCAGCGCGTTTGCGCAGCGGCTTTGGCCCGGGCCAAAGCCGACAAATCGGTTCCGAACAGGAGGGAACTTGTGTTGCCCGTTGCGCTTGTGTCACGCAGTAGGGTAGCTACAATCGCGCAGGCTAATCTAGCTGCACACCAGTTTCTCCTAGGATTGGATAAGCCATTGGTGGCGGACCGTCAAGCGTCGGCCCGCTTTGCACCGTGCATACTTATGATGTTTTGTACAGGGTTTTGGTATGAATAGTTCGCCCTTCGCCATTTTCCGCCGCCACGAAAAAAAGCTGATGGTGGCTCTGACAGCGATGGCGATGTTCGCATTCTTGTTTCTTGATGCGGCGAGCATGAGCTCGGGGCGTTTACCCGTCGCCAGCGGCGTGATTTTGGTCGCGGCCTTGTGTGCTGGTGGCCTGTGGTTTGTGGGAAGCAGCCGCGGCAAAGGGCTGGAGTTTGCGATTGGCGGGGCTGTGATTGGTGGCTTGGCTGCCTTTATTGGCCTCCGCTCGGTTGGTCCGGCTGACGTCAACATTCGCACGGCGATTGGCAGCTTTACGGAGAACGATCTGCGGCTGTTCAGTCAGCGGCGTGGCGTCGCCAATCGGTTCGTGGCAGCGGTGGGCCAGCAGGCTGGAAATCGCGGCGCGACGATGAATTTCTTTGGCAACATCGACGAACAGCGAATGGTTACCCATAAACTGCTGACCCACGAAGCGCAGCAGATGGGCGTCGCTATCTCTGATGATGCGGTGAACTCGTTCGTCAAAGAGATTTCTCAGGGGAAGGTGTCAACAGCCGCCCTCAAAGAGATTTTGAGAGACAACGCGGTCACTGAAGGTGAACTGTTCACCATTTTGAAAGACGAGCTGACGGCACGGCAGGCCGCTGTGTTGCTGACGCCACCTAAGGATGTGCCAGTCAATCCAATCGCACAGCGCTCGTTTGGTGGCTGCCGTACGCCGATCCAATACTGGGAAGACTTCCGCAAGCTGCAGGTGAAGCAGCAATTGAACGTTGCCACCCTGCCGGTGACCGAGTTCATTGGCCAAGTTGTTGAACCAACCGATACCGAATTGGCGACGTTCTTTGAAGCAGCCAAGAGCCTGCCCCCAGGATTTGATGGTCGTCCCGGCTTCCTGCAGCCTCGCAAGGTGCAACTGGCTTACCTTTCGGCTGATTTTGAGCAGCTGGAAGCCAAAGTGGGTAAGCCGACCGAAGAAGAACTGCTGGCCCATTACGAAGCGACCAAGGCCAAGTACCGCATTAACCTGGAGATGCCCGAAGGGGATGCGGGTGAGGCGGGAGGGCTGGTCATTCCCCAGCAACCAGCGACCGATGGAAAACCTGAAGGCCCGCCGATCGACGCGAAGCCCGGTGACGCGCCCGATGCAGGGGCCGCACCTGCGAATGACGCAACGGAATCGGCTCCGGCGGTACCGGCTACTACCGAGCCGACCGATGCCAAGCCGAGCGAGTCGGCTGCGCCAGCAGAACCAGCACCAATCAATGAGGGGGATAAGTCGCAGTCGAGCATTCCTGCAGGCGGAACGAACCCTTCCAAATTTGTGTCACTTCAAACTGAAGGGGCTGCTGCGGCGAACGAGGCTGCAGCCGTAAGCGAGACTGCAGCGCCCACGGCTGAACCGGCGGGTGCTGCTCCAGCGGTCACCGATCCTGCAGGGGCAGGGCCGGCGCTTCCTGAGATTACTCCCGGCTCGGCCGACAAAGCTGCACCTGCTGCAAAGCCCGAGGTTCGCTTTCGCCCGTTTGAAGAAGTGAAGGGTGAGGTCGAAGAATCTCTTGTTCGTGAAAAAGCGGGCCAGTTGATGACGATGCTGGTCGATAAGGCGTACGATCAGATGGTGGTCCTGGGTGACCGTTACCAGGGTGCCGCTGATGAGTCACAGCGTGCCAAAGTCTCGGCTGAGTTTGCTGCGACACTGAAGAAGTTTGCTGAAACCGAGGGGCTGGTCTACGCCGAAACGAAACTGCAATCGGAAGTTCAACTTCGCACATCAACGGCCGATTCGCTTGGCTCAGCTCGTGAGCCAAGCCTGTCTCAGGGGTCAAGCGATCAAGATGTTGCGAGCGAAGCCTTCGGCAGTGAGGTCCTGTACTACGTTCGTAAGGCTAAAGACGAATTCGGTGTCAAGTCGTACGCCTATTGGAAGATTCAGGATGTCGCTTCGAAGGTTCCTGCGCTCCAGGACGAAGGGATCAAAGATGAAGTCGCGATGGCTTGGAAACTTGAGAAGGCTCGCGGTCTCGCGGGTCAGCGTGCTAATGCCCTGTTGGAGTTAGCCAAAGCAGCGAAGGAAGGAGACCTGGCCGCGCGATTAGCAAACCAGACAATTACGGGTGCACCGGAAGGAGCACCGCTCAAGGTGACCGAGACCAACCGCTTTAGCTGGCTATCGCTGGGTAGCAATGTGCCTCAGCAATCGTTCTCGAACCAGTTTGAAACGCGGCTGTCGACTGTTGATGGAATCGCCGGGATTGATGCTGGCTTCATGAAGCTGGTATTTGAAACATTAGGGGTTGGTGAGTTTGGGACCACCGCAAACGTTTCTCGCGATGTCTTCTATGTGGTTGAAGTGAAGAATCGCGATTTGGTAGGTGAGGATGGCAAGACAATCGACGAGGCTGCTCTCGCGAATTTGCAGTCAACCTTCATGAAGACCGAACTGTTTGGTTCGTTTCTCCCCAGCCCATACGACATTCTGGCCGAGCAATCGATGATGAGCCTGATGAGCGACTGGGGCAACGTCTTCCAGCAACGTTATGGCATTATTGTCGAAGAGCGGATGATCGACGGACCGGCTGAGTAACCCATTTCGTTTTCCTCAATTCGAATGCCACTCACCAAATTGCGTAGCACTGGCGGCAGCCAATAGCCGCCAGTGTTTTGCAAAGAACCAGTGGTACTATTGCATCTCGGTAACTCGTCTTACTGCTACAATCTCGTCAATCGTCCAGGGGCCAATCGTTTGAGCCGCTCCGGTCCGCCCCAGCCGAACGAGGTATAGCTCTCCATCGAGCGACCGCTTCCCATCGGGATAGCCGGTCACGCATTCCCCCGAGGCCAGCGTCACCTCAACTGGGTAGCCCTCGTCAATTCCCAGTGATTCGTGGACGAGTTCTGGAAACCGTTCCCACGCCCACAGCCACAACGTTTTGGTTACGTCGGCATTCCCCGCAAGATTCACCCACTCGAGTTGCGCCATGCGCAGCTGCACTAGCGGCGCGTGCTGGCACCACGGTCGTAGGGCACCAAACAGCCAAGCCCGGCGTGAGGCGATCAGGTCATCAAAGGCCGATGGTTCTTTAGGTGATGGCGGCTGGGGTGCTTCGTATGTCATGACAAATGAATGTGGTGGCTTATTTGACGATTAACAAGAGGGTCGAATGACTAATCTTTGTAGCTCGACTTGGCAATTTCCCAAACCCTTTTCCGCCATCATCTGGTGACTAGTTTGCGAAAGATGGATCGAATCGACGATTGCATCGGTGCTGCCAATGACTGGCAAAATGGCTAACAGTGTCGAGCGCATCTGGTTTGTGTGAGAGTTGGGGAGCGCGGTGGCGTGATGACCCAGTCCAGCAGCGACAGGGCATCCGTGACATTGAACTACCAGACAGAATCATGCTGCGCCATCTGCTGCAGTGCCTGCCTCGGTGGTGTTGACGTTCACGCATTTCCGGCAAATTTCTGCCAGCACGATGAGCAGTCTGAGGTACTCCAGTAGTACCAAATCGAATTGTGCCCTGATCTCATCGTAAAACAGTGCGTTTTCCCAGGCCTTTACTTGCCGGCGGTACTTTGGGTTCGCGTGGGCGAAAATCCCGTACAGGAACGTCTCTAAGATTTGGCGACGACTGTTTGCATTGCTTTCCGCCGGGAATGTAAAGCACGGCGGATTGTCGAGAAACGAGTTGAAATTGTTCCGATTGTCACGGAATCGCTTCTTGAGGTCTCTATCGACACCCAACCCGTTGATTCGCTCCTCCATGTTGCACAGGGAAGTCGGTTCATTGTTTTGCCCGAAGAAACGGAGGGTAAGCAGAAATGCCTTGACGGAATCTTTCCTTGGACCGATGCGCTGGCTGATAAACCCACTTTCCTCGGACCACGTGGTTTTAGTCGAGACGCCGTCTTTCTCGATCTCCGCGACGAAGTTCGACTTCAATAGTTCTTCAACCGATTCAACGAAGATTTCTAGCACTTCGTCGTCACTGTATCCACCCTTCGCCACTTGCAAGCCCTCCGCCGCCGAACGAACATTCGGTCGCCCACGTACAATAGATGTTCCTGAAGTCTGGCGGTGCGGTATCGGCTTGTCAATCTTGATACATCCGTCTGTGAAACATGTTGCGAAGGGTCGCCGGATGAAATCCAATGTCTCTCCGCAAATCGCCTCCATGCCCTGCCACAAACTTGACGATCACGACCAGAGTTGCGTCGGGCACCACTAGCCTCATCACAACTACCGCGACTAGACGTGTAATCCTGGTTTCTTGATTGGATGCTTCTAGCCTGCCACGTGAATCATCTGGCGTATCAGACCAAACAATCTTAAGTTGCCTGGGGCAAGCGTTCATTCTGTTGCACGACAACTGGCACCCGCGAGAAATTGGCTCGGCCAAGGTTCGGGCGTTTTTGATGGAC
>JAIXVG010000333.1 GCA_027483145.1 Planctomyces sp. | reverse complement strand
GAGGTAATTGCATCAACTCATCCCGTTTGCTGGCGGGTAAATTGGCAAAGAAATCGCTCCGTGCTTCGCGACTGGGAAGTGCCCGATCGAACTCTTGAGCCAGAACGAGTGCAATTCCCCTCAGCAAAACGGTCATCAGCGTGATTCGCCGAGGTTCTTCTTTGGATCGTGTTTCGATCAGTTTTTTCAGCGGAGGCTCACCGATCAATTCCATGGCGGCATTCACCTGGCCGGGTGCCGGCCAGCGGGCATCCTTCACCGACATCCCCTTGAAGCCTGTCTGTAAGATCGCCCGATATCGCGCAACACCGGTCAAGTTCGCCACGCTTGCCTTCGCTTCAGGAGGAACCCCTTGCTCGAGTAATCCCATCACACGGGCCACATCCTCGGCCCCCATCGCCGGGCCACGCTCACTAAACCGGGTGACAAACTGCTTTAGCCATGCACCCGTCGGTATCGCCTCGAAGCTGTCTTCCTGAGTCTCTTTCGCCTTGCGAATCAATTCTATCTTTTTAGCAATCGTATCAGCCTGTCGAATGTCTTCGCGCTCTCCCGGTTCAATAGTCAGCAGCCACTCGTGATAAGTCTCCAGCACCGCCAGTAGCCGCCCGCCCGTCGCGGCATCTGCTGTCAGCTCTTCGTGAAGGGCTCGATATCGGCCCTTTTCTTCATTCGAAAGCCGTTCAAATAGGGCATAGTTTTGCTGCAGGCGATCTCGCTCCCGCTGCGACAGCCTGCTCACCTTTTCCCAGCGTCGTGATAGCTCGGCCTCATCAACGCTGACCGCAGCGATAAGTGTCGTAGCCAACAATGCCAGCCCGACCCAGACCAGGCGCGATGCATGCCATCGCGAAAAGGGTTTATTCATTGGCTGGAGCATGACCCACATCCTCCATTAAGTGACTGGCACGCAATTCTTTGACGAATTCGCTGGAACCAGCTTCCCGATAAAGGTCGAGCCGCTCAATGAGTGGCAGTTCTTCCAGCAATTGCCGATTCCGGTCGGGGACGAGTCGCTGTGAAACTTGAAACCCGGCATAGGCCAAAGAGGCGATCACAATCGCTGCCAACCCCCGTTGCAACCAGGTCTTTATCGCTTCGAACCACGCAAACGATTCGATTGGCTTGGTGATCGACGCCGGTTGGAATCGAATTGTTGCCAGCGTTTTTTCGCTGAATTCACGCGAAGCAGAAACCTTCGGTAGAACATCCAGCAGGTCCCACACCCGCGTAAGAGCTTCAACCTCGTGCCGGGCAACAGCGTTGCGGGTCAGCAGATGATCAATCTTCGCCGTTTCATCGTCGTCCAGCTCGTTATCGAGGTAGGCCACGAGACTGTCACGAATCTCGGTCGATAGTCGCGGTGTCAGGTCCATCAGTTATTCCTTCGCGACTGATTGCATCAGCGTGGCTTCAGGACCGGCTGGTGGTAACACAAAATCCTCCCGCACATAGGCGGCCAGATGCTGGCGCAAACATTCCCGCGCACGCGACAGCAGCGACTTCACTGCCGGGACAGTCAGGTTCATTGCATCGGCTATATCGACGTAGCTCATGTCTTCATACTTATGCAGTAACACAGCCATCCGCTGCCGCTCGTTGAGGGCGGCAATCGCTTCCTGAACTTGAGCCTGCAGCTCTTCCCTCGCAATTCGGCGAGTTGGCATCAACGCCGATTTCTCGATAGGAGTGATTGCCGGCGCAGCCGTCTTATCAGTCTTTTGGGCAGGAGCTTCCAGTTCGACCTCTCGCCGCCGCCCTTTGTTTCGCCGCGAATTGCTGGCCAGGTTGTTGGCGATACAAAACAACCAGGTCGAAAACCGCGCAGTCGGTTCGTACTCAGACCGGGCACGATAGACCCGCAAAAAGACTTCCTGGGCCAAGTCCTCTGCCGTGGTCTGATCTGCAACGAGGTGAGCGAGAATACCGACCAGACGATCCTGGTAAGCAGACACCAACTGCGCAAACGCCCCCTCGTCCCCGTCGCGAACCTTGAGCATGAGCTGCACATCGGGATCGCGAAAGTAACCAGTTGACATCTTCGATGTCGCGTCAATGCTCGAGCTAGCAGACTTCGTCACTAACAACTACTTCTTCAAAGTGCGATGCACATTGTTTAGAACCTGTTTTCAAACACTAGCCGAGCCGACGATGCAAATCGTCGGGTTCTTCATTACAGCAGCCAGCCAACCCAAGATCGAGTCGTTTGGCCCAATTCTCTCGAATTCCCAAAGGGCGACTGATTCCTGAAATTGACTGTACTGCGGTTTTGAAAACAGCTTCTTAGCTACGACCCTGTCGGGACTATTGACACACAATCAGGCACGTCGTCTGGTTCCATGGTGGATGATCGGGCTATTGCGGTCCCAGCCGCATTCCCCTGCCACCCGAAAGTGACAACCATCCAACACCGACCACTGACAAAAGTTTCCCGAGCCGCCGTCCAATAGGCTGACAACAAAGCATTCCCAAGGCAATCGACCCGACCATTCAGCCTTTTCCCGTGCTACGGAAGTAGCCGTTCAGGCTTCCCGCTGTCAAACTACGATTGATCCCCGGAAATGACTACCCGATCTCGGGCGATTCGATGCCAACTCCAGTCGAAAGCTCCTCATGTCACTCTCGCCACTCCCTTTAGGCTATTGCACAAACGTGCACCCCGCCACGACTGCCGCCGAGGTGAACGTGGGCCTTCAGCAGTTCACCGGCCCTGTCAGTCGCCAGCTGGGCCAGCCCATGGCCGCCGGTTTATGGCTGGCCAAAACGGTCGTTGACGAATTACGGGCAAACCCCGCTTCCCTGGCCCAGCTTCAGCAGTCGCTCGCAGACGAACACCTTGTCTGCTACTCGCTAAACGCCTTCCCTTACGGCAATTTCCACGGCAGCCGGGTGAAAGAGCAGGTTTATCTGCCCGATTGGTCGGCCGCTTCCCGCGTTGAATACACGCTCGCCTGTGCCGAAGTTCTTGCCCAACTGCTCCCGCCCCACATCAGCGAAGGGAGCATTTCGACCGTCCCCCTCGGCTTTGCCAACACGACCTACGCTCCCGCGGCCATTCCGCAAGCAGTCACCTTCGCAGCGGCGATTCCTAACGTGCTGGAAGTGGCGAAGCGACTCAAGGAACTCGAATCGCGCACCGGCAAATTGATTCGCCTCGCCATCGAGCCCGAACCCTGCTGCGTGCTCGAAACAACCCCGCAAGCCATCGAGTTCTTCGATTTGCTGTTTAACTCGGCCGCCGATCAGGGGGTGTTAGAAACCACCCAACAAACCATTGGCTTATGCTACGACGTCTGCCACCAAGCGGTCGAATTCGAAGAGATTTCCCCTTCTATCGCCGCGCTCGATCAGCGGGGGATTCGTATCAACAAGCTCCACATCACGTGTGCACTTCATTTAGACCGCCCGGCCGACAACCCCGCCGCTCGACAGTACCTCGCCTCATTTGCTGAACCCCGCTACCTCCACCAGACCATCGCCCGCACGGCAACAGCCAACGGGTCCGACATCACGTTGGGTGCATCACCGCGCGTGATTCGCCACGTCGACCTCTCGCAGGAATTTGCGATGAATCCCCCGCAACCGTTTCTGGAAGCTGATGCCTGGCGCATCCATTTCCACGTCCCGGTCAACCAAGAGCACGTCGGCCCCCTATCCACAACTCGCCCGCAGCTTGAAGAAGCAATCGCCGCTGTTGCCACACTTTCCTATGCCCCTCACTTAGAGGTCGAGACCTACACTTGGCCCGTCCTTCCCGGCTCGGCCCCGTCTGGTTCCACCAAAGTCGATCTCGTAGCTGGCCTGACCGCCGAAATGAAATCAACCCAACTTCTTTTGAATTCGATCCCTTAGCTGGCCCGCTGACGTCGCCAACTGAGGACGTTCGTCAGCTACTGTCACCTCAACGCAGTCTCCCTCTTCGCCTCCGCGTGAGACCGTTTTCGTTTTCGCCTAAACAAGGCAGCCTCACGCGGAGGTGCGGAGAACGCGGGGGGAAGAACTGCTTGATGGGACTGACCGGGATTAGCGGCTGATCTTCGCTTGAGATTCGGGTTGTCGTATATCGAGGACGCAGAGTAGCCTGACCCAATGATTCGACGAGAAGCAGGTATCGTCCAAGAACAGCAGGCATGGCCAAACGTCTCGAACGCCATGGCGAATTGTGGGAGCCAAATCATGGGCCAAAATCATCGTGCATCAGCGGCGCGACAGTGCTCAATCAGGCGGCGGGGGTTTGCGCTCCGGGAATTGGTCGTCATTATCTTGGTCCTATCGACAATGATTGCGCTGCTGGTCCCAGCCGTCAACCGCGCCCGTGAAGCGGCACGGCGAACACAGTGCAAGAACAATCTGAAGCAGATTGGGCTGGCGATGCACAACTACCACGATACGTTCAATCAGTTCCCACCGGCCTTTACTGGGTCGCCTACGGTTGAAGCGACATTTCGGGGCGTAGCATACCCCGACTCAAACCTAAACGGGTCTCAAGGATTTGCGTGGGGCTTTTCGATGCTGCCGTACTTCGATGCATCTCCGATGTTTGGGCAGTTGACATCGGATGATGAAGATGGATTTTACTTGTCCGAACCGGGACTTGACGGACGACAACACAAAATACCATCGACAAAGGTCGCGAATGCTCCATCCTGGTCAGAAGATCGGCAGGAGATCCTAAAAACAAGCGTATACTGGAATATGTGCCCTTCTACAACAATGTCTTCGCACTTCGACCTACACCGCTACTCATCAGGCACAAACGAAAACCCCACTAAGCCAGTTCCTTATGGTGAGTCACTCGTGTTCCCCAGTACCTGCTATGTCGCGATGGCGGGGACCAATCCCTACTGGCGTCGGCCGAAAGAGGCTTCGCTCGACCTGACACTGGATGACCCGGTCCCGGGAGCCACCATTCCACGAGTCGACGGAATGTTTTTTCGAAACAAGGGGGTGCGAATCGATGAGGTCGACGACGGGTTGTCGAACACCGTTGCATTCGTCGAGCATAACCCGCAGATCAGGGACCGCAGTTGGTATGCCGTCGTTCCCGGCTGCGCGGTTTGCAAGAAGGGGCCAGATGGTAAGCCGCTGGATGATTGCGAAAGTGGCGGTGCGTTGGGTTCGGTTGATGCATTGGGCTTTGCCCAGGATCATCGATTCGCCCTGCCGAAATCAGCCAGACCTGGAGCAGGCCGATCGCTGGTCAATCATGCTGGTCTCGTACAGGCGCTATTTGCTGATGGCACGGTGCGACAAATCTCGGACCAGCTAGACCACGATTTGTGGCTGGCCTTGTGTACCCGAGATGGAGGCGAAAAGGTGGAGGGGTGGGAGAACAAATAACCCGCTCAATAGGCAATGCGAAATCGGCGATCGTCGGGTGGCCCAGCCAGTCGTCAGACTGGCTGGGCTGCGAAGCAGCAAGAGGCCGCGCCATCCGCTTTTACAACGAAACAGGGTGTTTCACGCAGTCTGGATGCAAGACCATGATCGAAAGAAAGTTGTGTCAGTTCTCTCCATCCCCGTGAATAATCCGGGTCACTGGTTTGCCGCTGCTCCCTGCTCCAGCAGTATCAATTCAGTTGCGTCGACTACTACCCTGATTTTCATTCCTGAAGAACCACCAGTCGATTTCCTCACCCCTCTTCTCTTCCCCTAAACACTAAACCAGACATTTGTTGATGAAAAATCTCTTCAGACGCGCAACCCCGCCAGATAGGGTGAAGGGACAGTTTTTGTACCATCCCTTTAAACGAAGGTTGGCCAACCCCAGTTTTGTTTTATCGCAAGTGTTTCTACCGATACGACCGCTTCGGCACCCCCCGTTGGTTTTCGAACCTCGGCCTGGACCAGCACCCACTCACTGCATCCGCCTCTTTCCTTGCCCATGAAGGAAAGAACCCGGCTCTCCGCACGTGGTCCTCGTAGTCGGTAGGCTGCCGGCAGTTTTTTGCGATTCGCCAACTGGCTCGAATCAGTCGTCAAAGTCAAATACAACAAGCGAGGAAAGAACCAAAAGTAAACACGACGAATTCGCTGCGAGAACTTCTTAACGAAAGGCACCGTTACCGATGAGCACTTAACGCTCAACAGGTGTGGCACCCCTTCAGTTTTTGAAGGGCGTGGTCATTAGCTTAATACCCGAGATGTGATGCTCGCGGTTACCACTTATCTGCGACTGCTGTCCTTTCGGGAGCTACTGCTGGCTTGTCCAGCAGTGCTAATGAGTTGCGTCGACTCGAACCCCGATCTTTACTTGTTACAAACCAAGAGAGCGCCAATTGGAGGCCTCATTCTGCCCAGAAACATCCGGCCATTTGATTTCCTTCGTCGCCCATCGTCCTGTCCAACACTCTGCCATCGACAACGACCTAAACGTTTGCTACATAGGTGGTTCCGTGTTCCTGCAGGCTGACGCACGTTCGCCAGCTCCGCGACGAGGTTAATCGACACGCCAGAAATTCGGTTTTCCCCGTGTCGGAATCCCTCTCAACGGAACACGTTATGCCAGAACAGCAGACTTTGCTGCCGAATTCCCCAGCTCGCTTTGCGGGTAACCATAGCTTGTGGGCTGACGTGAGCGATTCGACTTCCCTGCCATCCGCTCGACATGAAGCCGGCCTTCGGCCCGAGGGGACTGTCCGCACCGACGAAAAACGGCGTAGCGATCTCCCCCCTTCCGCAGAAAAACCAGCCGCCGACGCTGCCACGATCATGGAACGGGTCGAGCAGATGATCGGCCAGGAATTGGTCGAAGTCGAACGAATTCTTTTCGAAGAACTCGCCAGCGAAAACGCTTACATTCGTGACTTACTGCAACACGTCAGTCGCTTCCGTGGCAAGCGTTTGCGGCCCATTCTGGTGTTGCTCTCCGCAAAGGCCTGCGGTGGAATTACTCCGGCCCATCGGACCATCGCTGCGGTCGTCGAGATGATTCACCTCGCCACTTTGATCCACGACGACGTCCTCGATGATGCGACAACGCGGCGGCATGTCGCCACCGTGAATTCCCGCTGGAACAACGAGACTAGCGTTTTGTTCGGCGATTATCTGTTCACGCACGCCTTCCACCTGGCCAGCAGCCTCGAAACAACCTACGCCTGCCGCACCATCGGCCGAGCGACCAATCTCGTCTGCGAAGGAGAGCTGACCCAAGTTCAAAATCGGGGTAACGTCGACCTTTCTGAAGAGACCTACTTCCGCATTATCGACGGCAAAACGGCTGAACTCTGTGCGGTTTCGACTGAGCTAGGTGCATACTATGCCGGTCAGTCTCCGGCCAATGTCGCTGCGATCGAGCAGTTTGGCCGCCTGCTGGGTCATGCATTCCAAATCGCTGACGATGTACTCGATTTGCTAGGAAGCGAAGCCAAAACCGGGAAGTCGCTTGGTTCTGATCTTCAGAAGCAGAAATTGACGCTCCCTCTCATTCGTCTATTGGCAACCGCCTCACCTGAAGACGGGCAGCAGATTCGTGCCCTCCTGGCTCAGCCTGCAGTCGATACGCGTCAGCGGCTCGAACCATTCTTCCAGCAAAGCGATGCACTCGAGTTCACGCAGGCCCGCGCCTTTAAACTGGTGGCCGATGCCATTTCCCAGCTCAACTGCGTTGCCGATAGCCCCGCCCGCCAGTTGCTGGCCGACATGGCTCAGTTTGCAGCACTCCGCTCGGCATAGATTAGCTATGTTGGCTGCAAAAATGGTGGTCCGAACGCCGTTCCAAGCGCACGAGTGTTCACAACACGCGGCTCTTTCAGCAACGAATATCTGCAAACCAAGACCGGCAAAGTCTGCTTGTCCGGTCCTGCCGTTTCGCCGTACACTCCGCCGGGCAGCGAGCTTTCAACCATCGACGTGTAGAGCCGCCATGGCTGTGTTCGCCAATGCACGCAGTACATCGCCAGCACGCTTTCGCAGCGGCCTCGCAGACCCGGTTTCCCCCCGACCAACTACGGCTATTTTGACCAGCAAAACATAGGAATTCGACAGGATGTCGCTACTGCAATGCATTGGTCTCAAAAAGCGGTACCCCGGTGGCAAGCTGGCCGTAGCAGGGGTCGACTTTCACGTTGAAAAAGGGGAAATCGTCGGCCTCTTAGGGCCAAACGGTGCAGGCAAATCGACCAGCTTCAGCATGACATGCGGCCTCGTGACTCCCACGGCTGGGCAAGTCTTGTTCAACGGCCAGGACGTCACCCGCTGGCCACTCTATCGCCGTGCCCAGCTTGGCATGGGCTACCTGCCGCAAGATGGGAGTACATTCTCGAAGCTCACCGTCGAGCAGAACATAATCGCTGTTCTCGAATTTATGCCGCTCACTCGTAAAGAGCGCCAGTACCGCCTGGATGAACTCCTCGACGAGTTCGGCATCGCAGATAAGCGAACGCAGATCGCAGGAACCCTCTCTGGGGGGGAGCGTCGCCGCTTGGAGATTGCCCGCTGCCTGTCGAGCCGACCGCAACTGGTCCTGTTAGATGAGCCGTTTACAGGGATCGATCCGATTACCATTCACGGCATTCAAGACATCATTGCGAGGCTGCGCACGACCGGTATCTCGATTTTGCTCACCGATCACCGCGAGCGCGAAACGCTGACGATCACCGACCGCAGCTATGTCGTTTTCGCAGGCCGCATCTTATGTAGCGGCGACGCCGAAACGGTCCTCAGTAACCCCGAAGCCCAACAGGTTTACTTCGGCAAACGCTTCGATGCGACATCGATCATCGAAAGCAAGGGGGCGTTTCAGGTGGGGTATCATGCGTCGGGCAATGACCCGCGCCAAAACGCGGCGTAGGTAGAAGCCGGTGTCGAACCATCTGGAAACGGGCGGCATCGGCAAAACGACTTGATCAACGGTTGGGTTGAACGCAATAAGCCCCTCGAAATCCGTCCTCTTCTGCCGAAGCCGGATGGGCTTCCCGATTCACGCGATGGCGAATCTCTACTACTAGAAAACTGCCGATATTGCGGGAATAATCTCCTACCAAATCGGGACCGCTGAAGTGCTCAAAGCTGTGAGAAATCGCCGCTAGGCCTTCGGGACATGAAAAGCACTCGCCAAGTCTCCATCAGCTAAACACGTCTCTGCTAGTCAACTCACAGCTTAATCTGCCAGCGGCGTTTCGCTGCAATCAAAGGTCTAATCATGCCCGTTTGCCCCGAATGCAATACAAAGGTCGCAGCCAGTCAACGAACGTGCCCTGTCTGCGATACGTCGCTTGATGGGAAGAAGTCCAGTGCCAAGTCCAAGCCAGCCACAACGAAGTCGAGTACCGCTGCGGCCAAAAAATCAACGAAGCCTGCCAAGGCATCTGATCAAAGCTTTTTCGCGGTCGGTGGCTCGGTTGGTGTCGCGGTTGTGATTGCGCTATTCATCGGCTTACGCTTTGGACTACGAGCCTACAACAAGCACCAAAACCGAATCCAGTCGCAACAGACTTCCGGCCAAACAGGTGCTCCGAGTCAACCGGTAGTTGCGACCAATTATGGGTCGTCTCAAGAAACTCGCGATGTCATCGCGAAGTTAGGCAGACGAATTCCCTCGTATCACGACACTCACGGCTCATTGCCGCCACCGCAATATGCTCCTAAGACTGCTCCTGGACTCGAAGCGAGTTGGATGACCCATTTGCTGCCGTATGGGGATCAAGCCCCGATATTCAATATGTACAAATTCGACAAGCCTTGGGATGGCGACGATAACTTGAAGACTCTCCAGATAAGAATCAATGAGTATCGCAATCCCCTAATCGTCTATAACTATCAAGACCCCAAAGGCCGCGAGATCGCAATGTACGCAGCCAACTCGATGGTCATTACACCGACTTCGTCAATCAAGCTGGCCGAGATGATTGATGGTACGTCGAACACAATGGTCATGGGGACCATCAACCAAGGCTTCCCTGCGTGGGGCGATCCCAATAACTGCCGTAACCCTGCTGAAGGATTCGGCGGCGGGTCGAAGGCGTTCGGTAATGCGACTGGCCAAAACGCGATGATTTTGATGTTCGATGGATCGGTTCGCGAAGTTGATCCCAATATGAGCAAAGAGGTTGCTGCACAGCTTGGCAATCCCAAGGATGGTCAGATCGTGACGCCTTAGATGTTGTGAAGGACACACCTTGCGGTGGTGATTGTCTCGCCACAGATCGACTTGGGAAGAAGGGGTTCATTTACTGTAAATCACCCTTCCCCGCCCGCCCGCTGTACGGCGTAACTTGTCCATCTGCTGGCAACAACGTTTTCGTCACCTTGCCACGGGTCTCTTTCACCAAGGTGGTGTAAGGATCGCCGTTAAAGCAAATTTCGCCAAAGAAGGCCCACATGTCGGCCCCTTCATTCACAAACATGGGGGCCAGCTTGCCAGCTGTAGTCGTGTAGCTGAAGCCCCCCAGCAGTTCGGTCTGTCCCTTACCTAGCGTATGGACTAGCGTTCCTCCCCGTTCGGTTTTATAGCCCAGAATCCAAACTTGAGAGTCACGGTTAGTGAGGTGGGTCCCTTCGTTCTCGATGTTGAGCTGCCGTCCCCAAACCGATTGCCGATTGAACTGCAGGTCATTGGTCACCACGTCTTCCAAAAAAATCTCGCCGCCAACCGCAGCGGGCTTCGACTTAATTGTGTGTGCTCCGACACTTTTGATCACCACGGTTCGTTTGGTAGCAATCTCGATACCGCCGCTTAGCGAACTGAAGTTCTCAATGAATACCTTTTCGGGCGACCCGTTCTCGATACGGAAGTCGGGCCTGTCGCTTTTTCCGTAGTTTAGCCAGCCGCTGATTCCAATGATCCGCTCGGCCTTCTTGCGAATGGCGATTGTCTTACTGGTGCGATAATGGCCCGGGAAGAAGATCGTTCTGGCACCTGAATCGACAGCCTTTTGAATCGCGGCGGTGGAATCTTGATTGCCTGTCGGATCGGCCCCGAACTTATCAACGACGGCCCAATCAGCCAGATCGTGCCACGGCGACGCGGGAACTTCCTTCACCGGCAAACGGAGCGACTCAGGCGGTCCGTCAAATAAGCTCGTGGCAGGATGCGATGAGTACTCGGTGATGCTTGGTCCCAGGCTGCCCGGCTTGTCCTCCCCTTCAATGCGGTAGGCAGCAGCGAAATCGGGTGTTTGCATGTCGGCCAGCGCACGGCGGTACGCGGTTGTAGTGACATCACGCAGAAAGACTCGGCCGCCGTTGTAGTTGACGATAGCCGGGCAATTCTGAGCATTGCCAGTCCCGGTCAGAACCGAGTCGATCAGTAACAGCCGACCATAGGTTCCAACTGCCGGAACACTGTTGTTACTTGTCAGTCCGCGAATGCTGATCGATTGCCCGGCGTTATTGAAACCGACCTCACGTTGACCCGACAGCGAGATATGTTCGAAGGTCTGACTATTCACGGCCAGCGCCGACGCGATCCCCGTCCGAAACCCAACCACCTCACAGTTCTTCACCAATAGCGGGCCATTCATATCACGATGACCCAAATCGAGACCAACATTCCCGCTGTTGGTCCCCGCGATAAATCGGCAATCTCGCACGGCCCCGGTGTTATTCGAATAGAACTGCAGCCCACAGGCCCCGGCATTGTTGTCACCAACATCAAACGTCAGGTTC
>JAIXVG010000010.1 GCA_027483145.1 Planctomyces sp. | reverse complement strand
GTCGATAACTGCTTTAGGGAACGGGCCGGTGTTTTCAACGGCGGGGCCGACCGGCTGATTGGAGGTTGAGCCAGTTCCCTCGGCTACAGGCATTTTTCCATCGTACTTGGCAACCCAAATTGTTCCCGCAAGAGCGGTCAAGCCCAGGATGGTCATCACAACGGCAGCGAACGGCTTCACGGGTCGGCTTCCTGCTATCAAGACAAAACGCGGTCAACAAAACCCAAAACAAGTTTGACGAGGACTGCGCGGGTTTATGCCGGCGCAGCTTCTCTGCTTCGAACTAACTGAATCGCAATACGCGGGTCACTACTGGACTGTGGGCGCAACTTCGATACCGGTAGAGGCCGAGAGTGGTCAGAACCTGCTCTCGAACGAAAGAATGCGTCAGGCCAGATACCACGTAGTTTAGCATGCCTGCACCCACGATGGGGGAGTCAGTTGGCCCCGAGATGGGGAGGCGGTTCGAGATATTTAGGAAGCTGGCAGCCGGGATAATTGAGCTGGATTTCAGTCGTTAGCTGTTTTGCAGAAATGACTTACGTCGTCTAGGCCGGTGTCGTGCAAAGAAAAATTCATCAAGGAGCGGCGTTGCTCAATGCCTGGGCCTGCATCTCAGCCACCTCGGCTGGAGACAAATATCGGTCTTGGTGGCCGAACTGGCGGTTCAAGTTATCTTGTTCCAACACGATTTGGGCGGCTGGACCAGCCTCGGGCTGGCCTGCCCGTGCGAGTAGCCGGGCGTAGCGGAGCTGAAGGCGGGAATTAGTGGGATGAAGGGTGACCCCCTGCTTGGCTGATTGGAGTGCGGCCGCCAGCGAGGCAGGGGCTTTAGTTTGCTGGTGGTGTGCCTCGTGCATCTCGGCAAGGGCGTCCCAGGCCGAATAAGTCGGGCCATCGCGCTTGATTGCTTGTTCCTGGTGCCCAATGGCCGTAGCGAATGTGGCTTCGGATGATGTTGACTGCTGCTTGCTGGTTGATTGCCATTCCCGAAAGAGCAAATCAGCTAAACGGCGATTCGCTTCGCCCGACCGCTCATCGCTTTCGGCCGCCCGCGTGAGTTCGAGTTTCGCTCGCTCGATGGCACCCATTTGGAGAGCAGCATCGCTGGCAGTGAGTTGGGCTTGTACGCTCAACACAGGGCCGACGGCCAATACCTGACTGGCAAGGCCTAAACCAATGAAGACAATTACAAGCGTTAATCGCGACGCCTTTAGCCAGCCTGGATGGGGAGGTTCGGCTGGCGATGAATCAAGGAATCCATCGTTGAGGTTGCTGCCGGATGCAGGCAGGTTGAAAAGTCCTAGGACTAAAAGCCATTGGATAACAACGGGCATTCCAAAGCCCCCTGCGCCCATGAGGTGCACCGCGAGTGTGAGGCTTGCCACTGATAGAATGATCGACTGGCTGAGTTCCAGCAGCTGCGGCTGCCGACCGAAGAAGTAGACCAGCGATTGGATTAGAATCCAGCCCACAAGGCAGGCCAATAGGCGATCATCGGAAATTCCTAAACAGAACAACTGGCCAGCCCAGACCGCGACCAGGCTAACGAAAACACTAGCAGTGATAGCCCTGCTGGCGAGCAGTTGGGAATTGGTCTGCTGAGAGGATGCGTCAGCGAGGGTGACGCGACTGAATGAGCGGCGGACTAGATCCAGGCACACCAGGACTGTGCCAATGAAAGACAGGATTCCCCCTTGGCACCAGGCTTCCAGCAGCCATTGGTGGGGGTCGGCTATCTCTTCGCTCGACCGGGCCAGCTTGTAAGGAAGATATAGCTGTTGAAATCGCCCGAGACCAATTCCCAGAAGAGGATGATCGGCGATGAGCCGAGAGGTGGCGGTCCAGTAGTCGAGCCGATACTGGAGTGATTTGGGGGCTTCTGAAATCACTTGAAGATCGAGCTGGCCTGTGATTCCAATGACTGTGACCACGATCACCAGAATACTGAATCCTCCGAGGATGAATGGCCAGAAACGCCTGGCGAAACTCCAGGGGAGTCGATTTCGCAGAAGTGGAATAATGACACCACACAAGACCGCAGCCGCCCACGCGGTACGGCTTTTTGTGAGGAGCACTGCCAACATAAGCAGCAAGCAGCAACCGACCAGCAATGAGCGAGTGGAATTGGGCTTTGAATGAGCAAAGGCACTAACCAGTAGACTCAGGCTGCAGACGAGCGCGGCTGCTAGAAATCCTGCCAGCGTGTTAGCCAGTGCAAAAAAACCGAATGGTTCTCGGCTGGCTAACCGTTGAGCGAATAGGGCGCGAGCTGGGTTGGCGGCTGGGATACCTGCTTCCGAAAGTTGCTGGCTAAGTGATTGCCGCTCTTTTTGACGTTGCAGTTGTTCAATTGAAGTCATCGTTTCGCTGTTACTTTCTTCGAGGGAGACGAGCCGCGCGATTAGCGGCTGATACTGCTGATCGATGGCTGGATACCAGACAACGCTTTGCCAAATGGCCATGCCTGCGATGCAGGTCATTACCACGCAGAATTGCCAAACCAGCGGAGCGCGGCAATCGGGAAAAGTGCGAACGAGGATGGCAGCCGTCCAGATCATTGCGGCTGTGCCAAGCCATTCCCACCAGAGGTTAAGTGCTTCTCTGTTGAGTGAGGATTGTGATAACAAAAAGCCTGCAATGGGTGCAGCGCAGAGGACCCCTGCGAGGAGCAGGATTGCGCCCCATTCCACCAGACCAAATTGCGCCCGCAGGCTTTTGACGTTTGATAGCGGGGAGGCAAAGGTCGTGATGCCAGCTACCAGCAGACCGAACGGAACCAGCCAGATCGTGTCGCCACTTCGAGTTGCTTCCGCAGGCATCCAAAGCCGAATGAATAGCAGTAGGGACCAGGCTGTTAAGCATCCAGCATGCAGTAGCGGCGAGCGACTTGGCATTAGATGGCTGGTCTTCAACGAGTCGTGGCTTTCTGGACGAGACGGGCTTGCCTCTGGACTAATGCTGGCCGGCCGACACGGGAGTCTGGTGCTGTGGCTCTGCCAAATGATTGGCGAGGGTTGTGTCTGCTGGAGCAACTGGTGGCCCAGCAAGAGCCGGAGCGCGAACCGATTCTAGGATGGCAATGATCGAAAGGAGGCAAACAACAACAGCCAGGGCCAGCCAGGCCTCTCGCCAGCCGGGAAGTGAATAGAGCAGTAGACCCATCAGCCCTGTTGTCAGAGTGATGAGATGAATCGTGAGGACTGCCCTGACCGGCTTGAAGCCCAAGGCAACCAGGCGATGCGAGAAGTGCTTCTTGTCTGGTTGAAAGGGGCTGCGACCTTCTTTCAGCCGAATCAAGATGACCGACAGGATGTCGTATAGCGGAACTGCCAACACGCACAGAGGGGCCATCATCACATGCTCACCCTGATCAAGCGGTCGGTAGAATGTCCCCACGATGGTCATGCTGGCGACACAGAAGCCAATGAAGTAGCTCCCCGAGTCTCCCATAAAAATGCGAGCGGGGGACCAGTTATGACAAAGGAAACCGAGGATTGATCCAGCAAGTACCAGAAAGAATCCCCCAACCAGCCAGCGGGGATCCTCGCGGTGGAAGAGCATAATTGAAGCGAAGACGAGACATACCACCAGGCCGATGCCCCCCGATAGCCCATCCATGTTGTCGAGAAAGTTAAACGAGTTCACCAGCACGACCATCCAGAGGACGCTGGCGACGGCGCCAAAGATCGGATCTTGCAAAAACAATGTCGCTCGCACGCCGCAAACCGCAACGGCAATAGCGACAAAGAATTGCACGAAAATGCGTGGCTTCCAGGAAATGGGGCGAAAGTCGTCGATCAGTCCCATCACAGCAAGGACCGTTCCCCCTAGAAGCACTATCCAAAGTTGTAGACCACGATAAGTGGCCCCAGCCAGGTGGACACTTATTTGGGGGGGCAAGACCCGCTGAAGGTCTTCGTAGAACAGGCCGATCGCCAATTGAATGGCAAAAACCGGTACAACAACTCCCAGCCAGATCGCCAAGCCTCCCCCCAGAGCGGTGGGGACCACATGAACTTTGCGGGCGGCAGGTTTATCGATCAGCCCTAATCGAGGAGCAAGCCAGCGCATTCCAGCCGTCGCCAGGAACGAAACCCAAAAGGGGGGGAGTACCAGTGCTAGCACAAACAGCGTCATACGCGTTGAGGTCCAGTCAGAAAGGGAGTGGCTGCAGCAGGCAGCCTTGCTATTGGTGTACGCCATTTTGCCGATGAGCACCAACTGAGGCTGTCGGAAAAAGAACTTTGGTGACGACCTTTCTGCGAACTGATCGGTGCTCTGGTTCAGACTGGCCTGCCCCAGGATTCATATAGACACGAAGAATGCTCTCGCAAGTTCAGGCGAGCCACGGGTGCCAACCCGTAGGTTTTAATACGCGGGGTTAGGTTAAACGTTTTGTCACCAGCAAAACCGTGCGAACTGACGGAGAACCTTGGGACTCACGTCCCAGGCTCGCCTGAGGCAAAGAGGGCCCCCCGTTTTCCTCCTCTGTCGCAAGAGATGCCAGGATTACTGAAGTCGCGAAGCTCCGGGTCTGCGAACCTTTTGTGGTTTAGACCGGTCCAGCCTATAGGAACTGCAATAATTCCATGCCGAACGCCCAACTTGAGGACAGTTCTTTGTCAAAATGACAATCGGCAGACAACGTGGGCCGATGGAAAGATCGATGTAACGCCTTTTCAATAAGAGGCTTGCATCGATTTAGACGTTTTGGCCAGGAACTGGTACTGAAAATGCTCCTATTGATTGGAAGGCAAGGTCTGAGCACACGGTTGTGCAACTAGGCCGCCGGTGGTTTCTTCTCGCTGATTGGCCCACCTCATGAGTTCACCAATGCACCCAATAAAAATCGTTCGCCGCTTGGCAGCGGCTGAGGGTTATCTCGAGCTAGGATTAGCCGACTGTGCTTTGGTCGAACTTTCCCACATTGAGGATGGCGCCGAGTTTCAGGCGATTGCCGACCTGCTGCGCGGGGAAGCATTGCAGGCCGAAGGACGGTTCGAGGAGGCGATCGGGCCATTAAAGCGCGCGGCTGAACAGTTTCCCTCCCCCCTCTGCCAACGGGCCTGGGCGTCGCTGACCACTTGTTGCGAGCACACGGGAAACTCCGAGTTGGCTGCGTACGCCCAAGAGGCGATGACTCGCGACACAACCGGTAGCCCTAATGTGGTTGTTCATGTCGCCATCGGGCCGGTCTTCGCTGGCAACGGTAGTGGGCGATAGGCCGACTGTAGTTATGGTCGACGGGAGTGACCCGAAACTGCTGAAGTAAAAGAAAGAAACACCCCCAACCTGGTCGTTGATTGACCGGATCAGGGGTGCTCGTTGTGGCCAGTAGCTTTTGTGTTGCCACTAACCATCTTCATGCCGGCTGTAAGCTGGCAAGCTCGTCCTTAAGACGTGCCCGCGCGGTATGCAGTCGACGCTTGATTGTTCCAACAGGGCTCGCAAACCGATCGCTCATTTCGATCAGCGACTGACCTTCGAAGTAGAAGGCAACCAGGGTCTGCCGATCGAGATCCTTCAACCGGTTAAGCCCGTACCGAAGCGCCTGCGCATCTTCGACTTTTAAAAGCGAATCAACAGGGGACTGCCGTTCTGCCTGGGCGGTTACGAAGTTCTGAGGATCGCTGATCAGTTCAGGAGGTCGCCGCACGGCCCGGTTGATAGCCAGCCGCACGGTGATTCGCTTAATCCAACCAGGAAACCGCTCTGGTTCGCGCAGTTGTCCCAGCTTTCGAAGGACCTGCACGAACACGTCCTGAGTCAACTCGGCTGCTTCGGCCCAGTTCCGCAACCGACGGTATGCGATGGCCAGCACGGTCTTTTCGAACCGCCGAGTCAATTCGTCAAATGCATCTCGATCACCAGCCTGAGCGGCAATCACAAGTTGTAACAATTCATCGATTTCAGTCATGACCAACCTCTGCGAACAACCCTGATCCAACGGATGAGGGTTTTGAAACTGCCAACATTTCGGGACTGCGCCGTTTTGTTGATGTTTGTCTGGGTCAATTGGCCCAAACGTGGCACGGTCCGAAACAGAAAAGTGGTTTGGTCTACTGGCAGGTTGGTCGCCTGAGGTTGAGTTGCATCAGCCCGATCACGAAGCGACGCTTGACCTCAAGGTGTTTGACCAGTTTGCCAGCCAGTAAACGGGCAGCTTTGGCGAGAGTGCTCGGCTGGGTTGTTACTGTGAAATTCATCAGCGCCAAGTGGCGCCCGGTCGAGCAACCTGTTTGGCTCGAAGTTCTGCCCGGGTTTTGGCCGCCGAGATTGCTGGACGCAATGCCAGCCATGCAAGGAAGCCTTCGGTCAGAACTCGTTGATGAACGAAGAACAGCGTCAACGGTGGCCGATTGTCAGAGCGAGACCCGTGATGGATTTGTGAAAATCGATCGGTCTCGTCTGGCGATGGCAACTCGGGTTAGTTGTGTGCGACTCACCGGGGTGATTCGCATAGCCAACCTGAATTTGTTAGCCAGCACAGTTTTGGTTGAGAATCGGAGCATGGTTACTGAGGACCATTGTGGCCCGCATGGATGCAGGCATTTCATTGCCTGGCAACTGTCCGAATCGCTGGCCAAAACCTTGACCACGCCAACCCGTCGATCTGGATCCCAGGTCTGAAGATATTCCACTCGGCACGCTTGAGGCGGGCTGTACGGGTGATACCGGTACCTCGGAGACGACGGGCTTCCCACTTTTCTCGCCCTTAAAATCGTTGTCATAAAGACAACGTAGGGCGCGGCGATGCAGCGACGCACCCCGCGCGGTCGCGACGACGACGGTTGCAATGGCAGCCGTGGTGGTGGTCGTGATCGTGGCAGCGGTGGTTGTGTTGCGTCGCATTTCAGCACCTTCTTGCGGCTTACTTGCCGCGATTGCAGGGATTGATTTTCGCCCGGGCAGTCTGACACTCATAGGTCAATATCCGCCGGCGAAGGGGGGCAGCCTCCGTGATACCTTTCAAAATAAGATGCAGAGGGCTGCGTTTCCCCTGTGACCAGTATGACGACCAGTTGGCAGAAAAGGTTCAGTATCAGATTTCAAGTTTTCAGAAAATTCGCAAAAAAACCGGGAAGGGGTCAGTTCTCGGCCGGTGTTCTCGTGTTGGCCCCTCGGATCGGCCTGCGGGGAGATTGAGCCGATTTAGAAATTTCCTGTAAAAAGTGAAGAATTGATAACATGTTTTGAAGTATGGACTTGTGGCGTTTTCGTCTACCTTGAGAACCCGATTTCAAGGAAAAGTCAGCCTAATCGTTAAAGTTTAACACAAGAACGGTCGAATCTTGAGAGATAGGAAATTGGAGTTTTTGTCTCCACAGAGTTTTTGCAGGTACCGAGTGCCTGAAACTGGCTCTGCCCGAATCTGACTCAAAGGATTGAGGCCGCACCATGAAGTCTGTGATCGTGCTGTTTGCTGGTTTGTGCGTAACGCTTTCGGGCCTTGGCTGCTGCTATCACCGACCCTTGTGTCAGGACCCTTGCGACCCCTGCGGGGCAATTACCCAGGGGTCTGGTTGTCGAAGTTGGATGGATCGAAAGATTTCGAAGTGGCGGAAGCGCAATTTCTGCCGGAATCATGGGGCCTGTGGTCGATGCGGTCCCGAGTATGGATACGACACCGGTTGGGATGACTGCTGCGAAAGCGTGATGACCCCCTCATGTGGAAGCGTTTACAGCAGTATGATGCCGTCTGCTGGTGGATGTGCCAGTTGCGGATCGATGGGACAAATGCCTGCTCCGATGATGCAGACGGCGCCCTCGCCTGCTCCAGAACCGGCCCCAGCGCCTGCACCGACTCCTCCTGGGACTTCCCCTTCTGCCTACAACTACAACGGGACGCTAACGACTCCGCCAGTTGCGTTGCCTCCAGTTCCACCCGGTGTTTCCTATAATTCTGCTCCGCAGGGAGTTCAGCAGGTTTCTTACGAAGAGTTCGTCAAGTTGCCCGGTGTGATTGTTAACGGCCCGGGCGCCGTCCCTGCTGGGGTTGTTCCTGCACCCGCTCCGATGCTGTCCCGCAGTCCCGCACCGCTGGGGAATTCGGCCATTCAACAGGCAGCCTGGACAAGCAGCCGATAGCCTTTGGTAGTTTGAAGGTACACAATTTGAGGCAAGCTCGACCGATTGGTGATCGAGCTTGCCTCATTGCTATTGGTCATACACGTTCTTGGATTCTGTCTGCAATGATTGCTGATTTTTGGCCTGTCTTTATCAATCTCCCTGCGACCGCGGATTAGTACCGACCCGAAACGGTGAGTTTTTGCAAGGGGCACTTATTTCTCATTTGTCACTACTGCTGTTGTCGACGTTTTGCTTGCTGGTTGCCGTACGTCTCGATTGGCAAACAGGTCGTTCGCTGCTGCCAGAGGTGGTTTATGCGATTGGTCCACTGGTAATGGCGTTAGCTGGGCGGCGCACCTGGGCAGTTGTGGCCAGTCTGGTTGCACTGGGGTGCCTGGCGTGGATGAGGGGCTGGCCAGAAACGCCGGCGGCCAATCTCGCACTGGCAGTCAATGGTCTATTGATCGCAGCGGTTCCCGGATGGATTGCCATTCTCCAGCGGCGGCTGTTACTTGAGCGCAGCATCGCGCGACACGATCCAGTAACGGGGCTTGTTAATCGGCAAGGCTTCCAGGAGCGATTGGCCTCTGAACTCAGCCGTTCGAACCGCTACGGGCGTGCGCTGACGGTGGCATTCATCGATTGCGATGACTTCAAGAACTTCAACGATCGCTGGGGGCATTCGACTGGCGACTTTGTTTTGAAGCAAATTGGACGACACTTGCAAGCGAACGTGCGGCCGTTTGATTGCGTGGCCCGCATTGGTGGTGATGAGTTTGCAATCCTGGTTTCTGAAGCTGGGGGCGATGCTGCGCGGGTTGTTGTCGAGCGGTTGCGAGAACGGGTTAAAGAGGCCCTCCAAACCCAGTTTGCCACCATCACGCTAAGTATTGGCGTCGTGACGTTCGACAAGCCTCCTGCCACGATCGAAGAATGCCTGCGCGCGGCCGATGTGGCAATGTACGAAGTGAAACGTCATGGCAAAGATGGGATTCGGTTTGAAGTCGCGAAGTAGGCGACGATAGGTTCCAACTGCCCGCACTAACTGCTGGTCTTCGAGGTTGAGTTTTTGTAGGGCAAGCTCGTGCCTGCCGATCTCTGGCCAGAATTCACGACCGACTTCTCGTCATGAATCGATGTGCAGGCACGCGGGAGCCTGCCCTACGACGACTGCTCTTGGCTCGATGCGGGATGCCCCTGTTTCGGCCGATTTCGGCCATTCTGAGGGGGCAATTTAGTGTGGATTGGAATGGTGGCCATCGGTCGCCAATGCCTGTTTTGGCTGGCTTTGGGACACAACTTTGCCAGCAGAACAGAATTAGGGCCGCAGAATTAGCCGATTCCGATTGACACCTTTCGGCATTTGCTAGTACACCCCGCCCACTCTCCTTGTATCCAGCAATTTGATGTCTCTCCCAACGCGGCCCACGCAGGTGTGGTTGGCCTTGGTGGTGCAGTTTTGACTGCCCCCATTGCCGTCTCTCTTGCGGTGCTTCGTGACACATTTTGTGCGATACAGCCCACGACAATTCGGCGTGCGAATGATGACTGACAGCAGCCTTGATGGCTGACCGACAGACAGACTTCGTCCGTATTGGCAACGAGCAAAATGCGGCACCACTCAACCACC
>JAIXVG010000381.1 GCA_027483145.1 Planctomyces sp. | reverse complement strand
GTGGGTCATCGTGGCGTTAACAGACAACGTGGCAACCTGCATCCCCTTGGGAATTTCCATTGCAGCGCCATACTCTCCCTTTTCCCCAAGCTGAGCCTTCAGAACGACTTGTCCCGGGTATAGACGAATCTTGGGTGCCCGCTGTTCATATTCTTCTAAGGTAAACACAGCCCCTTCGGGAATGGCTTCAACCGGCATTGATTTTAAGGCAACGTTCGAGTCATCCAGTGGAAAGCCGGTTTGCACTTCTGCAATTGCGACCAGGACTTTCGCTTTTTCAATATCGCCCATTCCGTCGCGATTGGAAAGCGCCTGTTGCACCCCCACCATCGCCACGAGGCCGCAGGCAACTGCGACCATCATCAGGACCATCGTTTTCATCTTCATCTGAATCACTCCGCTCGGAGATAACGCCCGTGGGGTACTCGCCCTGCTCGATCCAATCTCTCTCGCCTGCCAGAGAACCGACAGACCACTACCTGTGGCAAACCTAGCTTTCGATTGAGACCAAAGCAAAAAGACCGTTCCGAGATTTTGCCAAAACCCAACTGGCAAAATCTGCGAGTACCCTGCGGGGTATTCCTACCGCGCTCGTTGTGATGATCGACACCGTTCGTTCCCAACCTAAAGCCGATAACGGATATAGCGGTTGGAACGAGAGAGGGGGGCGTCAAGGTTTACCAAATCGCGCAGGTCGGGCCGGATTGTGTACGTCCGATTCCCGAATGACTTTGAAAACCCGCACCTCCAAACGGCTGAAGCGGTCGGCACGATTGTGACGGCCCAGTCCGGATTACCTCTGCCTGGCTCTTGGCGTGTTAGCCATAACTCAAATTATTCATCAGCGCAGAATCTTTTAGCCGCAACGCGCTAGCGTGCGGTTTCTTTGTCGTTCTTTTCGACTTGGATACCCAAAATGCTCTGTTTTTGGCCAGCAGGTCGTAACGGATATCAAGGCAAACAGTTAACTCAGTCTTTTGAGCCTTGATGAATAATGTGGGATAAGGAGCTGAATCGGTCGAAATCCGACGTGAAGCCCTGCGGACGTTCGAGACCATGTCCCCGCCAAGCACCAAACCCCAGGCGAGCCCGGGACGTGACCCCCCAGGGTCCTCCCCGATTCCCAAGCACTCTTTTACAAATCTCTAGCGCCCGGAAGATGGTAACGCCTAGCAGAAATCTAGTCTGGCCCACGGGATCGGCACTCATTCGGCACCACCCTGCTGCTGCTCGATCGAACTCCACGTTCGGCTCAAGCCCTAAGCCGCTGTCGCTTGCAGCAATTCCTCATGAACCCCTTCCAGGTGTTCACGGGACAGCGCTTCCAAGCCATCCGAGTATCCGACCAGCAGGCCAAAGTCGCACAGCCGGTTGATTCGCCGCAGGTTTCCCTGCGAGAGTTCAAAAACCGCCTTTAGGGCAGACGCATCAAAAAGTGGTTTACCACTCCCCGCGAAAGCGAGCCGAAACTCAACGTACTGGACGGTTTCCGCAGGTGTCAGGGGAGTCAACAAACATCGAAACGCAATTCGCTCATCAAGGGCATGGTAGCGGCGTACCTGGGACAAGAGGTCGAGTTGCCCCGAGAGAACCAGAGAGAACTCGCAGCTTTGGGGGCGCATGAAGTTTGAAAGCTGGTGAAACGCCAGCCATGTCGCACGCTCATCTATCAGGTGAGCATCATCAATCAAAAGTACCACCGGCCTCTTCACCGCAGTCGCTTTGCGAATCGTCGTCAAAAGCCCATCGAGCACGCTCCCGAGCGATTCATTGTCCACGAGGGAGCCGCTACCCTCTTCGCCTGCTGCAGCCAACTGACTATGCAGTTCCTGCATCAACTCCAGCGGCGAGAGTTGCGGATAGACAATCGATGCAACTAATCCGTTTTGAGACGTTGCATGCTGGGCCAGCGCTTCGAGCGTTCTCGATTTCCCAATCCCGGTCTCTGCCGAAATCAGCCCCAAACCAGGCTGGTGATCGACCAGATACTGAAGCTTGAGCAGCGCCGACTGATGCGAACGTCCAGGAAAAAACGCTTCGCTCGCCAAATCGGAGGCGAATGGCCGTCGTTTCAAGTTCCAATAGTCTTCGTACATCGTACCATATTCCGTTAAGGCGCTAACTAGGTCTGTTGTGTGTTGAACGTCGAAGACGAAGCCTGAATTCAGTTAGTTGGGAAGCTTATCGAGGAGTGCAACGCTCGTTCCATTATTTGTCAATCCGTGCTTTGATCGTGTTGAGAATGTCGCTGTCCCTTTCCACCTCTGTTCTCGGAAGAATCATGACACCAAACCGAGTCCTGGCACCCGGCGGCTTCTGGTTTTCCGTTGATGATTGAGTGATCTCACGGGGAATCAAAGTGCTTTCAGCCGAATCCTCCCTGACTGTGCTCGTCGCGATGATTCCGCTGCCGTGTTCCTCATAAAGCACTGGTTGGATTGGTTCGTCATCGGCCTCAGCCGTTGGAATCTGGTCGAGAAAGGCCCGGTCAGTTTCCAACGAGATTCCAACGTTGGGCGGCGCTTCCTGCTCAGGCTGGAAGTCAACCAACTCAATTTCAACGGCCGGCTGAGCGTCGCCAGAGTCGACGGGGACCGCTTCCGAGCCGGCATCTACCAGGGTAATTCCTTGCCCTTCGACGAGTGTTTCTTCAGCGATAGTTGCCGATTCGGTCGTCGGCCCGAATCGAAGTTCAGGCAACGTGAGCAGGTCGCGAGACAAAAAAACGTGCTGCTTCCGCTTAGCGAGTTCCAGCTTGAGTTCCGACTGTTGGCTCGGGCGGCTTGCCATAACCTTGGCTAACAGAACTTCATCGTCGGCACTTGGAAGTTCCACGATCGCCGGAGTCAGACACCACCATCCCAGCGACGCCGCACAACTCCCCAGCAGCGCAGCAAACGGCCATTCAAGGCTTAACCGTGCCTGAATTCGCCTGACCCAAAGCTGGCCCGGCGATAGCTTCGGACGGCGGTCCTTCAGCAGCGGGGCACCCCCTTT
>JAIXVG010000019.1 GCA_027483145.1 Planctomyces sp. | reverse complement strand
TCCGCTGCCGCCATAGATGGTGGGGTTCCCTTGCCAGTCGATGAAGTGGCCACCTGCTTCCTGCAGAATTGGGACAAGGGCTGCCGCATCCCATGGGTTGAGGGCCGGGTCGACCATCAGTTCGGCCCGACCGGTGGCAACCAGCACATGGCCAAAGCAATCACCCCAGCCACGCGCGAGTCCACAACCTTTCAGAATGGTGGTATAGGCGTTCCACCGGCCGATCTTTTCCCAGCGGGCCATGTTGGTGGTGCAGAACGTTGCTTCAGAGAGCTTGGCGGTCTTTGAGACAAATGTTCGCCGAGGGGCCGCTTGACCAACCTGCCACCAGGTCCCTTGTCCTTGGGAGGCATAGACAATTTCGTCCAGGGCAGGAAAACCACAGACGCCGACCACACATTTCCCTGCGTATTCAACGCCGATCAGTGTTCCGAATAGCGGTACGCCATGAATGAACGACTTGGTTCCATCGACCGGGTCGAGAATCCACTTGAAGCCCGATGTCCCGGCCTTTTCGGGAAACTCTTCGCCGAGGACCGCATCATCGGGAAAGGTGACTTCCAAACGCTCGCGAATCAGGAGTTCGGCACCACGGTCGGCGGCGGTGACAGGGGAGGTATCGAGCTTCGACTCGACCGCTAGATCGGGGTTTTGATAGTAGCCCAAAATGAACCGCCGCGTTTCAACGGCGATTTAGCGGGCAAACTGCAGGCGGCTAGCAATGGCAGCAGTGGTCGGTGTGGTCATGCAGCAAGTTTCTTGAAGAGCGTGTTGTTCAGCCCCGGAGCCAGTTTCCCCAATCGAGGCGAATCGTAGTTTTAACACGCCCGGTACGTCTGGTCACTCGAAATGGCCAAACCGGCTGATTTCTTCGTGCAGTGGTGCAATCTTGAAGAAACGCTCAATCGATCGGCCACCGCTGATTTGTGAGTGGTTACAGGGGGGATGGATTTACAAATTCAAGGGAGACTACGACGGCAGTTACTCCGAATCGAGCCGATAGAGCGATTCGCCCGCTTTGCGGACTAGCAAGACCCCCTCTTCTTCGCGATTGGCGAACGACTCAACATCAATCGAGGCTGGGTCGCGATAACCCAGGTTGATTTGCTGGCAGACTTCGGGCGGAATTTGCGAAGCGAGGGTCACCTGAACGCGAGGGGTTTCGACGCCGTTTTCGAACGTGCCCCCCCCCTTAACGTGGGTCGAGTGGGCCAGCACGCCCCAAGGGTAGTCCTTGAACTGATCCCATTGCTTCAGGAAGTAGTCGCGCACGTGATAGCCAATCTCCTTGATCAGGCGGCCATGTACAACTGATACTTCCTTCAGGTGAGGAGCATAAATGATCAACTCGCCCCCATCAGCGACAACAGGTTCAAGCTTGTACATGCATTTACCTGCCACCCAAAGTTCGTCGTACATGTGGGGGGCACACGACAGAACCTGCTTAAAGGGCTTCGTTGACCGCTTGATGTGAACTTGGGCCGAGAGATCGGCTGCTTCGTTCCAGGCACTTTCAGGGGTGCCATAGAACAACCCATGCAGTCCGCCGTTAGGGGCCACGACAAATGTAATGGCCCGCCGCTCGACTGGAATGAGGCTGGCTGCAAGATCGACCACCGCCCGCACCGGAGTCTTCTTGACCCCGATAATCGAGTAGTTGGTGATTAGTGCACCCAGCCAGTGAAAGAAGTTCAATATCTCGGGCCCGGCGATCCCGGGGAAGAAGTACTTATTCCCCCCCGAGAAACCAACCACTTCGTGCGGGAACACAGGCCCCATGACCAATAGCCGATCGTAGTCAGTCACGCGAGAATTGATTTCGACCGGAACCTCGAGCGACAACCGTCCCTCTGAGATCTCAGCCGTTTGCTCACGCGAGAGGGTGCCGATTTTCAGCAGCCGTTCCGGCCGATCCCATTCGTGATTGAATAACCCCAACTGAAAGAACAGCTTGCCCCGCTCTTGATCGCTAATTCCTAATAGCTGACAGATTTGGGTGTCGGACATGGGGGGATGAGTCCCCAGGGCGATGATGACATCGAGGTTGGCAACATGCGGTCGCAGTTCTCGATAGAGCGCATCAAACAAGAGCGGGAGGGGCGCGGTGCGGGTCGCATCGGGAACAATGACCAGAACCCGCTGGCCAGCAAAGTCGGCTTTGGGCAACTGGGTCGAAAACCACTGCCGCACTTCGAATTCTTCGAGGATCGGAAGGATAGGAGAAGGCTTGATGGTCATGGGTTATCTTTAAGTTGAGCGCGAGCGGCAGGCTTCGCGTTCCCTTCACGGAAGTTTTCTAATTCGAGGATAAACTCAGGAGTCATGCCAGCGGCTAGCCTTGATGAGCTACTAAAGAGATCTCCCATCGACTTTTCGGGGCGAAGTGGCCAGGCGAGGTGGGCACAGTAGGTTTGCCATTCGGTGGCGTCTTCGGGTTTCAGCAAGCGTAGCCACTTCCAGCCGAAGGCGACATGCTCAATTTCATCATGATGAATCTGCCGCATGACAGCCGCCCCTTTGCGATCTCCTGCTTCCAGAAACCACTGTTCGAATTGCAGGCTGTGATCAAGATTGGCCCCTTCGAAGGTCAACGGCAAACCAGCAACATAGTCGAGCAGCGACCCAAATGACTGAGCCTTCTTCCAGATGTAGCAATTGACCGGCAAACTGCCAAATGGCACATCAAGGGCTGCAGCCCGCTCGATATGCATTCGTGTGTGACGCTGTTCGTCTTGCATGATGGTCGCCATTCCACGGCGATACTCGGCTGGAGCATCGGGAAAAGCCAGCAGCACCCAGGCCATGACTTCCAACGCCTGCAGTTCGTGATTGGCCATGATATGGTGAGCGATCCCCCGTTGGCGCGACTCATTAAATCGAGAGGCAGGAGGCATATTGGGGGCCGATCGCCGGGGAGCAAACTGTAAGTTGGCAGGGCGAGTCGGTTCGACGAGGCGAACAGCCGGTCCGGGGCAAGAATCGGTCAGCAGGGCGGGCCGCACGGGAGCCAGCTTGGTTGCCACACTATCTGATATCAGGATTTGCTCGGCCCAAGCTCTTAGTTCGAGCGTTCCTTGCGGGCTGACGGTTGTTCCCTCTGCCGTACTCATCAAGGCCCTTTCCCATGCTCAGCCCGGGTTGCTACGAAGCCAAACCTGTGGCCGACTGTTCGAGTGAACTGCGGCGCTGCCTAGCCGCAAGGATGCGCCACACGTTCCAGCAACTGATACCAACGATCACCCCGGCAAAATCGGCCAACCAGTCGTACAGGCTCATGTGGCGATTGACGAGTGGCTGAGTCATTTCGTCAATGGCTCCAAAGACCGCAACAGCCAGGCCTGCCAATACCAGCCGACCGAATGTCAACTTTCCAAACGACCAGACAATCCAGCCAGCCAACAATGCCAGCAGCAGGTAAGCAATAAAGTGAACGACTTTATCGCTATCCCCGGGTAACATGTCGGGGGGTAAGGGGACGTGAGTTGCAGTGGCCAAAACGCAAGCGTAAACGAACGTCGTCCCGATGGCCAATGGAGGTTTCTGCAGCATTTTCATTGGGAGCGAATCGCCTGCTGCAACGGCCTGAGGACTTGCTCGATGACATAGCGTTCCATTAACTCGTCGCAGGTTGCGCCCAGTGCCCGAAAGGTCTCGACGTATGATTCAGTTGATGAGAGGCTGCCGTATTGTCTGACGGTGAAGTAGACGCTGATTTGCTCTTCTGGGTACTCGTTGCGACGAACCTGATAGGCGCTGGTGCGAGTTTCAATCATGAGCCGTGCCTGCCTGCGGCAGCTCTCTTCCAGCGCAATTGTCATCGTGGGGGTATAGCTGAGCTGAATGGCCCCCTGTTGCCCGGACAAACCATCGAAGGCAGGGGGCAGACCTAGCGCACTCGCTACCAGCGAATCGTGATTGCCGCGGTACATAAAGTCGAAGCCCATCGTGTAGTCGAGGGCTTCACAGTCAAGCGGGCTGACCGACAACATGTAGGGGACTAATTCAAGGACCAGTTCGTGCTGTTGACGGGCCAGCTCAATTTCTGGCGGGTTGATATGCCCGCTGCAAACGCGACGCGATTCGAGCGATAGCCAGCGCTGATGGCCGCTGTCTTTATCTTCTTCGAGCACAAAATCGCCGGTTTCGCGGGTATGGAAGTTCCGCAAAGAGGGATAAGTCTTCTGAACCCGCTCAAAGAACCCCAGAATGGTCTCCCTCGCAGCAGGCAAGGCCATCTCGGTATTCAGATTCATATTGATATAAAAATCGTCTGCGATGTCAGCGTAAGGATTCACGCAGAACTCCTTCGACAGTCGATGCCGCAAATCCAAGGTGCCTTTCAGCTATGCCGGTAAAGCGTGGCTGATGTAGTCGACCCGGGACCAGAGCATCTGGTTCGAACAACAAGGTGTCGCTCGCTATTCAGGGGAATAACTGGGTTCAGAGGAATACCTGGCATTGGCCAGTCGGGTTTGGGAGAACTTGGCCCGGTAGCTTTCCACCAAAAGGCCAACCCGGAAAGTGTATCCGGTCCCCCAAACAGGGTCAAAAGAGTAGCCCGTTTAATGGTACCCCGGCTGTTTGCACCAAGTAGACAGCCGCGAAGAAAGGGGCGGCAACACTTGCCCGTTAGGCCAGATTAGGGCCTGCGACTGCTCTGCGGCGCAGCTCTTCGTAGGCGAACAGGGCATCCTCCCCCTGCAGCCCGAAGCATTCCCACAGCAGTAGCAACACATCATTGTCACTACCGGCCGACATCGCGGTTCGAATCTTCATCGCATCGGTCAGGAAATTCGGGTCTTCGTCCAGCCGCCGCATGAAGTGCGACGCACATAACTCAGCCCGCTGCAATGGCAGATTCAACAGGGTCGCCAACGATTCGGATGCAGAGAAGAGGCTACGAGACCGAATTTGCCGTACAAAAACGGCGAATGTTGTCTGGTCAGACGGCGACGGGGCAACCTGAACCCGAGCATCAGCCAGCATGGTCTCGAGCGCACTGTCGCGGGGGTTAGCCCTCTCACGTGGTGCAGGCAATGCGGGCAGCGTCTCGCCGTTCGGGGCCCCCAGCTCGGTCAAAATGATCTCGCCCGATTCTGGCCCAGCAGAAGGATGGTCTTCGTCGTGAAGGTCATCAGCTAAGGGAACGGTCGCCGAGCCAGACGACTCGACCGGGAAATTAGCGATGAGCTGATTCACCAAGCCGAGCTTCGTCCCCAGTTGTTCGTACAGGGCTTCAATCTCACCCCGATACGACTCGCCAG
>JAIXVG010000150.1 GCA_027483145.1 Planctomyces sp. | reverse complement strand
ATATGGCTCACGCTCGAAGAACGTCGGGTCGGTAATGCTCCTTCGCATCTCGTGTTTGTCGCGAGTACGGGTGACGGCGGCTACTTCGCTTTGGACTGCTCGGCCCCATCTGCAAACGGCGAGGCGCCGGTGGTCGAGTGGTGGCCGGGAATTGGGAAAGAACGACTCATTGCCGACGATTTCGGAGCGTATTTCCTGCAATATGTTTGTGAAGCGATCCCAAAATGAGCAATGACCGAACTTTCTAACCTGAGGTTGACTGGCAGACTGAGTCAAACACCTCTGTTGATCCCGTTTGCTTTGGCTAGGTAACACACTCGCCAAGGGCCAAGACTTTGTGGACTCAGCCGGCTAGCGTTGAGTGCCAACTAATGCCGCCGAACCATTACCTTACAAGTGGCCCGCCCCGAACGTGCCCACAACCTCAAGACCGCACTACGCCGCGCGGCGCATTTGGGCTTCGTATAACCGCTGATAGGTTGGGCAGGTCTCCAGCAGGTCTTGATGCGACCCGTGGCCAATCAGGTGGCCGTGGCTAAGGACCAGCACTTCGTCGACCATATCCAATAGAGCCGGGGACATGCAGTGCGAGATCAGGAAGACGGTGCGGCCGCTGCAATAGGCTTTAAGCGACCGGATAATCAGCTCTTCGCTGACGGCATCAATCGCAGCGGTCGGCTCATCAAGGATCAAGAGGTTCGGGTTGCGAACCAGGGCACGCGCCAGCGCGATTCGCTGCCGCTGGCCTCCCGATAGCGCCTGACCCAGTTGACCCAGCGGAGTATTAAGGCCCAAGGGCAGCTTACCCGCAAACTCGGTCACATAGCTTTGCTCGGCCGCTAACTCGATCTCAGACTTGGTGGCGTTCGGTTTACCATAAGCAATGTTATCGCGTATCGTCCCTGAGACGAGAGGCGCCTCCTGGCTGACAATGGCCAATTGGTCGCGCCAGGCCCCCAGTGGAATCTGGGAGATCGGCTGGCCATCGACCAGCAGGCTCCCCTCTTCTGCGTCATAGTATCGGGCCAGTAAGCCCATGAGCGTCGACTTACCTGACCCATTCTCGCCAACCACAGCGACGAACTGGCCTGCCCGAATGGTGAACGAAAGCTGGTCCAGAATTCGCAGTGGCGGCTCGGTATCGCCTGCAACCGTTTGGGATGCTGACTGGGCATAGCTGAACGCAACCTGCCGAAACTCGATGCTGTTCGTCACGAGGGCCGCCGGTCGCTCGTTGGTGGCGTAGCCGGTGATTGGCAGCACATCGGCAGCGTCTACCTCATGCAATAGCGACTTGAGGTCGAGAACCTCGAAGGCTCGATCGGCACAAGCCGACAGTTGCTTAAGGCGTGGAATAAACTTGGCGAACTTGCGAACAGGGTCCATCGCCCCAGCTAGCAAGCCATACAGTGTTGCGAGTTCTGCAATATCAAGCGTTCGCTGTTCCAGGACCAAATATGCCCCCGGCAGAATGGCCGCCAGAACAGCAATCAATCCTAAGACTTCGGTGGCAGGTGAAGTTAAGGCATCCAGCCGCACAATGCGCATTGCCTTCTGATAGTAGTCTTTGTTCTGCTGGTGAAACATTCGCCGCCGTTGACCGACGAGGCCATAAGCGTGAATCGTTTTCAGCAGCGACAGACTTTCTTCCAGCGACTTAAAAATCCGGGTCATACTATCGAGGACTCGATGATATCCCCGCTTCAACTGTTTGCTGAGCCACCAGAAGAGCCCCCCCGCCAGCGGCAAAAACAGCAGCGACAGCCCGGTAAGCTGCCAGTTCCAATAGAATGCCGCACCCAGGCACGCAATTGCCTTCAGTGGTTCGCGGACAATCTCACCACTTAACAGCGAGAATCCTTGCGTGATCCCCTGTAAGTCATAGGTAAAGTTGGCCAAAAGCCGAGGCCCACCCCGTAATGCAATCGTTTGAGGGTCGAGCTTCAGTGCGTTGTCGAACATCGCCTGGCGAAGGTCGATCACTGCTTTCTCGGCGACGTTTGAAACCAGGTAGTCTTGCCAGAACGTACACAATCCTTTCGCCGTGGTGAGCACCAGCAGCACACTAAAAATCACCAGTAGCAGTCGAAACTCGTCCTTGGGAAAGCGAGGAATGATTTTTTCCTGCACCCAGTTCAAGAGTTCGGCCCGGGCTTCGATTGCCTTAAGCTGAGCTGCCAGCACATTCGCAGCCTTTTGGTCACCCTGTGTCAGGGCTGCCTCCCGTTGCGTAGACAGGGCTGCCTGTTTCTCGGCCGCGTCGAGAGCAGCGGCGGCGACATAGTCCCCCAGGTGCTGCCCCTGCAGGAAAACCTTGATGACCGGGAACGTCACCAGGATCGCCAGCTGCCAGAACACGGCGACCCCCAGCCCCATCACCATCGAGAAGGCGAGGCCTTTCCAATAGGGGGCCACAAAAGGGAAAAAGCGCGTCCACGCGTTCAAAAGAAGCAATCCGTTGCGATAACTCAAGACCCGGAAAACAATTGCGCTGACCAGCCTGCATCAAGCCGTCGCCCGGCACAGGGGATCTAATGATGATCAGCCAACGCGGCCAAAACTGGCGGAATTACAGTCAATTGGTCAAGTTTCGTCCAGCCCGAGTTGCCCCAGCCAGCCCAGGCAGTGATGGCGCAACTTGTTTTCTCTGAATATGTTGCGATTTTGGAATCACTAACACGGCTAAACACCGTTCGGTCGCTTTGCACTGAACAGGTAGGCTGCTACACTTAGCGACTCGTTTTCTGGGCGGAAAGACGCCCGGAGTCCAATTTGAACGGCAAGTCGTCGACGGCTCTTTATTAAAGGAGGTACGGCGTGGGAGGTCTGCGTGGTTAAGCTGCGTCTGCGTGAGAACGAAAACATCATTGAAGCGGTGAAGCGGTTCCGGAAATTAGTTGAGCATGCTGGCATCAAGAAAGAGATGCGCCGCCGCGAGTTTTACGAAAAGCCGAGCGAAACCCACCGCCGCACCCGACGCCGTGCTGACCGCCGCGCCAAGATGCGACGCCTAATGGCCGGTTCCTGAGCCAGCCGTAAACAAGGCCGTTGACTGGTTGGCCTTGCACGGAACCTTGTCGAGCGAAGAATCGTGAGGGCTGCCGAGTTACTTCCGGCGGCCCTTCTTCTTTTTGCCACCCCCTTTGTTTTTACCGCCACCCTTAGGCGTCCTTACCCGACCGCTCGATGCTCCGGGAAATGGCAGCTTACCACCGGTTGCCCGACGTTCACGAAAACCGCTATCTGTTGCGAGAGACTCACCAGCAGCAGTATCCGACGGAACGGTAGTCGATTCATTAGGTAAGTCGCGATTCTCTTCTTGCTGCTGGCCAGGCCGTGGTTTCCGGGCCAGCTTGAACTCCAGTTCGCGGGCTGCCAGATCAATCTTGGCGAGCTGCAACGTCAGGCGATCACCCAGCCGAAACTCGCGCCCCGATCGTCGCCCACTGAGCAGATGGTGGGTCTTGTCATAGTCGTATCGATCATCTGGCAAGGCAGCGATTGGCAACAGGCCATCAAGTGGAATCTCGATCCCCTGACAGAACAACCCAAACCGCTCGACCCCGGTCACAAAGGCATGGAGCGTCAGCTTGGGGTTGTCAGCAGCGTACCTGAGTAACTGAATCTTGATCACTTCTCGCTCAGCCTGTTCAGCGCGGCGTTCGGTCTGTGAGCAATCAAGTCCCACCGTTTCGATCTCGGGGATCGCCTTCACCTTTTGCCGCGCAATCAGGTCATCAAGCTGGCGATGAATGGTCAGGTCGGGATACCGGCGAATCGGGCTGGTAAAGTGGCAATAATGCTCCTCGGCCAGCGCATAATGCGGCTCAATCGCCGAGGTGTAGGTCGCTTGTTTCATGCTGCGCAGAAGTGCGAACGAAACGGCGTATTCGTTAGGGCTGTCTTTGCACAGCTTCAAAATCTTTTGCAGGTCTTCGCGGCTTTGGCAGTTCTTAATGTTGAAGCCCAGTGACCCGGCAAACTTTGCCAGTGAATCGAGCTTCTTTTCGTCGGGGCTGGCATGTGCTCGCCGCAAGAAGGGGGTGCCACTTTTGAAGAGGGCTTCGGCTGTGGCCACGTTGGCAGCCAGCATGAACTCTTCGATCAGTTGATGGCTTTCGTCGTATTCCGTGCGATGAGCTCCTGAGACTTTGCCATTGTCCCCCAGATCGAGCTTCACTTCTGGCATATCAAGTTCAAGTGCCCCTTTGGCAAAACGCCGCTTGCGCAACGTCATGGCCAGTGACATCATGTTCTGCAGAAGTGTTTTGACCGCGGCCGAGACTTCAATGGCTCCGGGTTCGTTATTCAACAGGGGCATCACCTGCTCGTAGGCAAACCGCTGCGTCACCTTGATGGCCGTATTGGCGAATTCTGCATGCAGCCTGGTCCCTTCGGGCGAGTAAGTGATGAAGGCCGTCTTGGTGTAACGAACATGATCCTGCTGCAGGCTGGCCAGGCCGTTCGAGATGACTTCAGGAAGCATGGGAAGGACGCGCCTGGGAAGGTAAACGCTGTTCCCCCGCCGCTTCGCTTCGTGATCAAGCTCGGTCCCGGGCCTGACGAAATGGGAAACATCGGCGATGTGGACCCCTAAAACCCAGTTTCCCTGTTCGTCTTTTTCAAGCGAGATCGCGTCGTCGAAGTCACGAGCATCGATCGGATCGATCGTCACAATGGTTTTTTGGGTCAGGTCGACGCGGCCTAAAAGTTGAGCTTCCGAGAATTGGGTCGCCACAAGCCGGGCTTCGTTCTGAACCGTTTCGGGGAACTCATCGGGGAGGCCAAATTGGAAGATGACCGACAGCGTATCGACATCCGGTTCGCCGCGCGGGCCAAGGACGCGAGTGATCACCCCCTGGCCCGGTTCGTCTTCGCTTGGGAACTGCAGAAGTTCGATGACGACTTTATCATCGGGCTTGGCCCCTTTGGCACCCGGGTCGCCGACGGGGATGGGAACCGTAAAAACGGCTGCATCGACTTGAACAAAGCCTTGGTTGCGGCGTTCAAAGTAGATACCGACAAATGTGTTGGTGGCCCGTTCAACAATTTCAATCACACGACCGGTACGGCCCCCCTCTTTACTACGCCGGCCCGCCAATTGAGCAAGAACGGTGTCGCCAGTGATGGCCCCGGCCATGTCTTCGGAGAAAATCTTCCACGGTTCAGGGAGAATTCCGGGAGTCGCGTCCTCCCCGGTCAACTTGGGATAGAAGGTACCATTACCACGAGCATTTCGGCGAATGCTTCCCAGCACCAGACCTTTAGCGGCCGCAGGCCTAATGAGACCGCCAGGGGTTTGCAGCAGCGTTCCAATCTCAACCAGACCATCAACAGCCAGTTGGAAATTGCCTAAATCTCGCTGGCGAACGTTGAGGACTTTGGACAGTTCCTTCACCCGCAACGGGATTCCGCCGGGTTGTTCGAAGTATCGTTTGATGTCGGCCGCGTAGTCTGGCATGCTGCTCTTTCGTATCGTCCTACTACCGCAGTGACTGTGACTTTGGGCATTGCGGCCGGGCGGGTTCCAAAGAAGCATGGCCTAGGATGTGCGGCTTTGCCAGAGCGAGAGGGCGTTTCGGCAGACTTCCGGCGGAACTAATTCAGAAGCGTTAGGAAGCAAACGGTGGTGGCACGTCGGTTGTTTCGATGTAGCCTAGAACATCCCCCGCCACGAGTGGCGCGTCGATCGGTTTCTGAATGGCGACTAGCTTTCCGGAACACGGGGCCTTGATGCTAGTGGTAACGCCCGGGTAGAGGACCTCCACCACCGGCTCACCCGTTTCAACGACCTCACCGATGGAAGCCAGCCACATACTGATAACGGGTCGACCAGCTTCGGAATCGGTTGCTGTAAAGATAACTGGTGTTTGCATTTAGGGTGGCTTGTTCGAACACTAGCTTGGCAAACTTGATCGCATTGGTCGAGTTCTGAAATTGAATTTTCCGATCAGGTTAGTCAGTTTGAATCGGCTCTAATGACGATCGACATTCCAAAAATGATCTGGAAAAACCGGGAAATCGGTTCTGAACTGAGAGCAGTTTCAATGATCCGAGGCTGATCGGGGGCCGTTTCCTCTAGTGTCGGGTTGGCTGGCGTCTGGAGAAAGCAATCCAGACATCAGTCACCTGACTCCGAATGTCTGGCGGGTTTCCGCGTACGACGAATACCATTCGACAGTCTAGCAGACGACTTTGGATTTTGATCCTGACTCGCAGAAGGGGAAATGACGTGATGCGTTTACCGTGGCAAAAACTCGTGTTGGGCATGGCTGCGGTCTTGGGGCTGGCCACTGTTTCGGCAGCGGCTGAAATTGTGGACAACGCCAAACTCTTCAAACCAGAGACGGTGGCAGCGGTGAAAGAAGCGCTGGCAGCAGTCGAGGCCAAATCGGGTGGCTTGAACGTCATTGAAACCTTCGCCACCCCACCGGCTGAGTTGGTAACTCAACTCGAGAAAGTGGCTGGCCCGGCACGGCGCGAGTTGTTCGTGAAGTGGGCAAAGGAACGGCAGGCCGAGACCAAATCGACCGGCCTGTATGTTCTGATCAGTAACGAACCACGGCATCTTGAGGTTGGTGTAGGGGAAGCGCTGCGAACCAACAAATACAGTAATTCCGAACGTGACCAGGTGGTCAAGTCGATGCTGGCCGAGTTCCGCACGGGTCAGTTTGATAAGGGGCTCGTTTCGGCGGTCGATGTCTATCAGAAACAACTGAATGGGGATCGGTCGACGGCTACTGCCCCAGTGGCTGGTTCAGCCGCTGCGAAATCGGTTGCACCAAGCGATGGTAAAACAAGCGGGCTCAAGCGAAGTGAAGTTCAACATGGTGTAGTGAACAAGGCTCAGGACCCTTTCAAGGAGATTGGCGTGGGAGACAACTGGTGGATGTGGATTGTAGGGGCCGTTGCGGTCTTCATCGGATTCTCGATTCTGATGGGAATCTTGAGGAACCTGTTTGGGGGTGGGGCAGCGGGAAGTCCCGGCATGGGTGGTGGTGGCTTCGGGAATGGTTTGATGGGTGGCCTGCTAGGTGCTGTTGCAGGGAACTGGCTGTATGATTCGTTTAGCCACGGCTCGGGTCACTCAAACCAGGCCTTCGGTGGTGATGGTTCGGGGGCTGATAGCGGAATGGGAAGCGATACCAGCACCGGTTTCGGTGATTCCGGCGGCTTCGGTGGCGGAGATTTCGGAGGGGGTGATTTCGGTGGTGGGGACTTCGGGGGCGGCGACTTCTAGAGCGGCTTGACCAAAGTGCTGCTACCTCTGCTCGAAATTGAATGAACGCAGGTGGTTTATCCACTTGCGTTTTTTCGTTGGCCGAGATTCCTGTGATCAGCGCTGGTCGTAGACTCCGTAGACAAGGTGAATACTGCATGTTGCCCAACCGATTGAAATCGGCTGCTCGTAAGTGGAAGTCTTCAAAGTCAGTTCAAGCTATCGCTGATTACAACGGAAAGGGTGCTTAGGAATGAGGTTAACGTAGCGGGCCTTTTGATTTTTCAGCGTTGAGCGATTCGCACCCGGCCGCCCACGCAGTCGGCTGGCCTGAGATTAGAAAGCTGCTTCTGACGAAAGTTTTCTAGCCATCATTACTCAACGTGGTGTCGCTTGCGACCATGCGCGGTGTTGGTCTCAGCCGATATCAGATCGAGTTTGATCGGTTACGCGGAGCCAATAGTTCGCTAATGGCCCGCGTTCTGGCATTTTCCGCAGCTATCGCGAGTGTCTAAAGGCGACCATCGAGCTGAAATACTTGTGGACAGCAATTCGATCGCATCTTACCCTTTTGCTAGATTTGACTTCGCGAAGACGACTTCGGATTTGAGGTTAGTGGCCTCGTTCCAGTCTGACTGTCGCTCGGAAGTGATCGATTGTCATTTGATTTTGTTACAGTTGTGTCGAGCCTTCATCGATGATTGAAGGCGCTTCAAGCTGGGACAAGCGATTATTGTTCGACGAATCTTGGCAACCTGGCCAGTTGCTTGTTTTTTGGAGAGCGACGTGATGACGAAACCTGCCTCTCGGCGTTCAACGGGCTTTACGCTGATCGAGTTGCTAGTTGTGATTGCCATCATCGCCGTACTGATTGCACTGCTATTGCCAGCCGTTCAGCAGGCTCGTGAAGCGGCGCGGCGTACTCAGTGCAAGAACCAAATGAAACAGCTTGGCCTGGCGTTTCACAACTATCACGACTCGTTTCTACGATTTCCACCGGGAGCAGTGACAGCTGATACAAGTTGCTCTAACGGTCGCTCGAATCCATGCCAAGGGCCTGGCAATCAGGCCAACTGGATCATTTTGCTGCTGCCGTATATCGACGAAGGTCCACGGTACAACGGCCTCAATCTATCGGGCAACTTTCCGAACTACTCGGCTGAGTTAACCGGCGACGTGGTGAACGATACGGCTTGGCAACAGCCCCTAACCAAGATGATTTGCCCGTCCGACCCCAATAGTTCTTCTTCAAAGAATCGGAGCAACTATTCAGCCGTGATGGGAGGGACGCACGCCGCCAGCAATAACCCTTTTGCAGGAAATGGGGGCGATGGGCAGCGACTCTTTTTTGACAACGGTCTGGTCGGAATCAACTCGCGGACTGGGCTGCGCGACTGTACTGACGGTAGTTCGAACACATTTTTAGTGGGCGAAACGCACTATCAATTGGCGCCGGGGGGCTGCCGTCAGAATCCAACATGGGCGATGGGTTGGGGGACGGGCTATCGCGCTGCTGGCAATTCATACAACTTAGCAGTCAACATGGCGGGCACGACGGCCCTACGCATCAACTCTGTCACAACGAGTGGGCAGT
>JAIXVG010000582.1 GCA_027483145.1 Planctomyces sp. | reverse complement strand
TCCAGAACCAGTTGCGACTGGAACAAGCCAATGCAATTCCAAACGTGAATCTCCAGGTCGTCGCCGAGCGGGACCATGTTCAACAGTTTTCGACCGTGAGTACCTTGATTTCGATGCCTATCCCTGTGAGCAACCGAAACCAAGGCAACATTTACCGTGCCACGGCAGAAACTCGCGAGGCAGTCTCGGAAATTGAACGAACCCGTTTGGCGCTCAGAGACCAACTTGCCGAGAGCTTCCGTCGATACCAAACGGCCCGTGCCCAGGTCGAAGAACTCCGTTCCGACATCCTTCCTGACGCGGAAGAGAGCCTCCAGTTGGCGCTCACCGCATATCGCGCTGCCGAAGTCAGTTACTTGCAAGTCCTGACCGTCCAGAAAACCTATGTTGAGGCAAATCTTGCATACGTCGATGCTTGGACCGAGCTACGCAAGGTCACCACGGAAATTGACGGACTACTACTTACCGGCGGTCTCAATCCGGCGGAACTTGGTACGGCTCTTCAAAATCAGCCGGGAGGAAATCAACGCCGGACGATCTTGAACCAACTGCAAGAAGGTCAATCCGGCCGACCGCTTCCAGCCGCTCTACAAAGATAGGTCTCATGCGGAACCCACCGGACATACGCCACTTCGAGGGTTCAGTTTGTTGTGCATTTTCGAGAATTCGCGGATTTTCAGTTGCTTGCTGCGCTTAAAGAGATTGACATGATTCATCGAACCATGCCATTCTGTACGTACAACTACAAGTATTGCGAGCCATGACCCGCAAACTGACTATTACCATCGACGACCGTGTTTATGACGGTCTCCATTCCGTTATCGGACGGGGTTATATCGGGAAATTCCTCGAAGATTTGGCCCGCCCCTTCGTCGTGACTGAAAGCCTTTCAGCCGAGTATGCCGAGTTGTCCGCCGACGAAACCCGCGCCTGTCCGAGCGACTGTCGAAACTCTCGGCGGACGAGGACACCGCGAAAGCTCACGCCACCGATCCCATCGCCATCGGCGGTCGCACGTACCCACGTGAAGACATCCCTGAGATTCTCGGTGGCAAACTTGACGGCTTGACAAAAAACCTCCGCGAGACGACTCGCATCCCGCTCGGCACCTATCGTGGATTACGATTCGGACTCGTACTTCACACGCAATTCCCACCCGATGTCTATCTCGAAGGCGGCACGACACGCCAAACATCGCTGACGCGGGAGCACCAGGGGCCGCGCGCTGTGCTGAATGCTTTGGAACGCCTACGGCACCGAATGCGACCGCGTCCGGCAAGACCTCGCCATCGCCGGATCGCAGCTACGCGACTATCAGGCACGACTTGGCAAGCCCTTCACGCACGACGCCTACCTTACCGAGTTGACCGGGCTGCGTGACCTACTCAAGGCGGGGCTTTCCGCCAGCAGCCATCACCAGGACAAAGCGGAAGGGCCGACTGCTTCGGAACTGGCAGAGCAGATCAAGGCCCTCAAGGCTGCCAACAGCATCGAAGCCACGCCGCAGCGTACCCGGCAGAAACACTCTACCGCCGAGGAACCCATCGCCGCCCGCATCCGCAGGCGGACGGAAGAAGCTCCCGTATCCGGTCCCGTGATCGAACCGACTGCCACGCCGGATGCAAAGGCATCCCTTTCACCGGATTCGTCGCAGAATTCATTCGGCAAGCCGCCTTTGACGTTCCAGGAACGCATTGCAATGGAACGGCAACGCAACGACCGCGAGCCAATCCTCTCCTGATTTCCGGCGAAGGCATTTCTCGTAAGTTTCTACCCCAGGAGCACAGTTTCGGAACCATGAAAAGCCACGGATTTTCGATTGTGCAGTGGTTTTGGGTCGCGATACTTGAGCTAAATCGCCAACTTTCTCTATTGTTACGGAAGCAGCGTGCCGATAAACTCAAGGCCCATTCGTTTTCTCGCAAGGATGAACGTCGGTGGCGAAATCGTTGTGCATTCTGATGCTGGTAGCAACCCAACTCCTTGCGGGGAGTCGCGGTTCCGTCTATCTCTGCATCAGCATCGATGGCTCCTTCTGCTGCTTTGATGCGGGTCCAGAATCCTGCACCTGTTGCCATCACGAGGATGACTCAACGTCATGTCCTGATGCCTGTTGCAATTCCACGTACGCAGAAACAAAGCCGCAAGCTTGCGATCATCACGAGGATCACTTGTCCTCAGATGGCCATCTCCTGACCACGCCGAAATATCCTTCCTTGCAAACCGGCGACCATTGCGGTTGCACTCACCAGCTTGTTTCGCTGAAACAAGTCGCTTCTGTGCAGCGGTCCACTGTCAATAGCGAGGCTGTTGACGCATTGCTGCTTTACTCTCCCGTGGTGCTGCATCAGCATACCTTAGCAGAGGTCGATCCGCACGGGATTTGGCGGGGGCCACCCCCGATGCGCGATGCTGCGCTCGTAGCTCTGGCTACGGTTGTCATTCGCTGCTAATGCAACCTCTCTTCTTGGCGCTGCCCGTTTGAGTTGAAGGTTGATTTACCAACCGTCCTCAATCTGGCCTTCATTCTCCTCGTCCTGCCGGTACGTCATTCCGACTCTATGTCGTGACGTAGCTTGGCAGAACTTCAGCACTTTTTTGTCGGAGAGAGATTATGTCTGCAACTGCTACAGCGCCGGTGCGTCCGTCACCCACTACCGTACTTCCTGAACAGCGAGTCGCCGTCAAGAGCCGTCGGACATGGTGGATCAAGGTGTTGAACGGTCTTCCCAACCTCGTCGTGTTTTCCATGCTCGGCGGCGTGATGTATCTCGGCCATCACACAGGATGGAAGCTGCCTAAGATGTCCGAACTCATGGGCAAGACGACCGCCGCACCAGACGACTGGTGTGCGGAGCATCTTGTTCCAGAGTCGCAATGTATCGAGTGTCAGAGTGGTTTACTGCCCAAGGGTAAGACGTTCGGATTTTGCCGGGAACATGGGGTTGCGGAGTGTGTAATCCACCACCCGGAACTGGCCCAGGTTAAGGGAACGCCCGACCTGCCTAAGTACGACACAACCCAGGCGGTCGCTTTGATTGATCGTCCCTTGAACAACAGCCGCAATACGTTGCATACGCGCCGGGTTCAATTTACGTCGGCTGAAAGCGTTACGAAATCCGGCATTGATGTGAGTATTGCCGAAGAGCGACCCATGTCCGACACCATCACAGCCAACGGGGAGTTAATGTTCGATCCCGCTCGTGTTGCGCATCTTTCGACCAGAGTTCCAGGTACGGTCGCCGGTGTCTTCAAAAGTTTGGGAGACACAGTAGAACCGGGCGAAATGCTCGCATTGATCGATGCGTCGCAGGTGGGGCAAACAAAAGCTCAGCTATTACAAAACCTCGTGCAGCTTCAACTCAGGAAGACGACCGCAGAGCGATTGAGGACTGCATCGGTAGGAGGAGCCATTGCTGGCAAGTCGCTGATTGAGGCCGAAGCCGCACTCAAGGAGTCGGAAATCGCATTTGTCTCTGCCCGTCAAGCCATCGCGAACCTGGGATTTGAGATTCCCAACGACCTGGAGGAAGCCGACCCGCGAAAAGTCGCGGATGATTTGCGGTTTTTGGGCGTTCCGGATTCCGTGGTTTCATCACTACCGACCGGGACCAAGACGGCGAATTTACTCCCCATCCGTGCCCCTTATCGCGGTGTGATCGTCGCCTCAGAAATCGTGGCGGGCGAAGTCGTCGATTCAACGCGAAGTCTGTACACGGTCGCCGATCCGTTGCGAATGTGGCTGTTACTCAATGTTCGCCAAGAAGACGCCAAATATATTCATACTGGATTGCTCGTAAAATTCAAATCCGATGACGGTGCGGCAGAAGTCAGTGGTCAGGTTTCGTGGATCAGCCCGGCTGTCGATGAACAGACCCGCACTCTTCGGATGCGTGTGGTGATCGCCAACCCCGACAGCAAGTTGCGGGACAAGACATTCGGAACGGGAAGAATCATCCTGCGAGAAGAACCGAATGCCATCGTCGTGCCGCGTGAGGCTGTGCAATCGACTCCCGATGCCAATTTCGTTTTTGTGCGGGACAAGAATTACTTCGACGAATCGGCCCCCAAGATTTTTCATGTCCGGCAGGTTCGGATCGGTGCCAAGGATGACCAATTTGTGGAGTTATTGGCGGGGGTGCTGCCGGGCGAGGTAATTGCAACCAAGGGCAGCCCCGTATTGTTGGCCCAACTTCTTCGCAGCAACCTCGGCGCAGGCTGTGGTTGCCACGAGCACTAAATCGAAGGAGCTTTGAGCCGAAATGGATTTCCTCAACCATATCATTGATTTCTCCCTGCGCAACCGGGTGCTTGTCCTGCTCGGCGTATTGGCCGCAGGGGTGGCGGGCGTGTTTGCGCTCCAGCACTTGGATATTGATGCCTTTCCCGATACCACGCCGGTGCAGGTGCAGATCAATACCACCGCTCCCGCGCTGAGCCCCGAAGAAGTCGAGCGGCAGATCACCTTCCCCATCGAGCAGGCCATTAGCGGCCTGCCGAAGCTGGAACAGCTTCGTTCGATTTCCAAGTTCGGTCTATCACAGGTCGTCGTCGTGTTTGACGATGGCGTCGATATTCATTTTGCTCGGCAACTGATTAACGAACGATTGGCAACTCTCGAAACGGCACCGGGGATTGAACGGCCAAAAATGGGGCCGGTGGCGACTGGCTTGGGAGAAGTCTTTCACTACGTTGTGACAGGGCAAGGGAATGATGCCACCGAACTCCGCACGATTCACGATTGGGTTATCAAACCCCCGATGCGAACCGTTCGCGGCACAGCAGAGATCAACAGTTGGGGCGGGTACGTCAAGCAGTACCAGATTCGTATCAACCCCGAGAAACTGATTAAGTTCGGGCTGACGTTCGACCAAGTGGTCGTCGCGGTGCAGAAAAACAATTTCAACGTGGGTGGCGGCAACATCAACCAGAACAGTGGCATGTTGCTCGTCCAAGGATTGGGGCGAACGACGAGTCTCGATCAACTGCGGCAGATTGTCATCCTCGCTAAAGATGGTGTTCCGATTCGCGTAGCCGATATTGGCGAAGTGGTCATCGGCCACGAAATCCGCCGAGGGGCCGTGACGGCGAACGGCCAGGGCGAAGTCGTCTTGGGATTGGGATTCATGTTGATGGGGGAGAATAGCCACGAAGTGACTTGGGCGATGAAAAACAAGCTCAAGTCACTCGAAGCAAGCTTGCCGCCGAATGTGCAGGTCAAGGCCGTTTACGACCGCACGGAGCTTGTGGATGTTGTGATTGATACCGTGCAGAAGAACCTGTTTGAGGGTGGATTGCTCGTCGTCACCGTCCTTTTTGCCTTTCTCGGCAACCTCCGTGCGGCGGCGATTGTGGCGATGGCGATTCCGTTGTCGATGTTGTTCGCCTTCACCGGGATGTACCGCTTTGGAATCGCGGCGAGCCTGTTGAGTCTCGGAGCCATCGATTTTGGTCTGGTGGTCGATAGTTCGGTCGTCATGATCGAGAACTGTGTGCGACACCTCGCTCACGATTCCAAT